>JAUNPJ010000119.1 GCA_030536755.1 Eubacteriales bacterium
ATGGACTTTATCGGAGGTGAAAAGATGGAATACGGAAATTTCGGAACGTTGGAGGGACTTACCGTACAGCGAAAAAGCAGATCAAGGTCGATTAATGCAGAAAATCCATTTGGTGAAAAGGGAAAAGGTGGTATGGCAGCCAGCCCTCTGGGTCCTTCCAGAAAGGGAAGTCCCTGTCTGAGGGATATTCAGCCGGGAGAAACGGTTACACTGGCATCTATCGAAGGCCCGGGTGTGATCAATCATATCTGGATTACGGTGGATCAGAAAACAACGGATGAAGATTGCTATGTGCTTCGGGATCTTGTTCTTCGTATGTACTGGGAGGATGAGACAGACCCTTCTGTAGAATGTCCTCTGGGAGACTTTTTTTGCTGTGGCTTTGCCAGGGAATGTCTGGTAAACTCGATTCCGATTGTTGTTCTTCCGAATCGAGGATTTAACAGTTATTTTCAGATGCCTTTTAGGAAAAAAGCGCGTATTACATTGGAAAATCAGCATGATAATCCGATTCCTGCATTTTTTTATCAGGTGGATTATTCTTTACACGACGAACTTCCAGCTGATATTTCTTATTTTCATGCCCGCTGGAAGCGGCAGAGAATTACAAATCTGCAGGAAGATTATGTTGTTTTGGATAAAGTAAAAGGAAAAGGCCATTATGTAGGAACATACCTTGCACTTACCACTTTGGAGAGATACTGGTGGGGAGAAGGAGAGATGAAGTTTTACATAGATGGCGATGAAGAATATCCTACCATCTGCGGCACCGGAACAGAAGATTACTTCGGAGGCGCCTGGAGTTTTGCAAAGCAGGTGGATGGAAAGACAGTGGAGCAGACCTATTCTACTCCCTATCTGGGATATCCATACTATTCCAATAAGGATGAGCTGATTCATAATCCGTATCATAATGATGATTGTCCGCCGATGAGAGGATTTTATCGCTGGCATATACAGGATCCGATCTGCTTTGATCAGGATCTGAAAGTGACTCTTCAGCAGATTGGCGTCTGCTATAAAGGGATGTTTGAACGGCAGGATGACGTTGCTTCTGTTGCGTACTGGTATCAGACAGAGCCGCATGAAGCATTTGATCCGATGCCGGATAAAAAATCCCGCTGGCCAAGATAAATCTCTGCCTGATAGCGGTTACAATATTTACAGATAAGGAAAGAAGGAAATTACAATGACAATTATGAAAAAAGAAGGATTTTCGTACATAGAAGGCGGCGTTTGCGCTGCAGCCGGATTTCTGGCAAATGGTTTGAACTGCGGTTTAAATTCGGATCCCGGTAAAAATGATCTGGCGCTTTTATTCAGTCAGACCATGTGTAATGTAGCAGCGGTTTATACACAGAATAAGGTAAAGGGCGCTCCGATCCTGGTAACAAAAAAGCATTTTGCAGCAACCGGCGGCAAAGCCCGTGCTGTAATTGCCAACAGCAAAAATGCCAATACCTGTAATGCAGACGGAGAAGAAAAAGCAGAACGCATGTGTGAACTGGCGGCCCGCGAACTGAATATTCCCGCAGAAGAGGTATTTGTCGCTTCTACCGGCGTAATTGGCCAGCCTCTTCCGATTGAACCGATTGAAACTCATGTAAAGGCTCTTGCGGAAGGTCTTAGTGCAGACGGCAATGCAAAGGCCGCCAATGCGATCATGACAACCGACACGGTGAAAAAGGAAGTGGCTGTGCGTTTTGAACTGAACGGCGTGACCTGTACCGTAGGCGGTATGGCAAAAGGAAGCGGTATGATTCATCCCAATATGGCTACTACCCTGAATTTTGTAACGACCGACACTGCTATCTCATCTGAAATGCTTCAGAAAGCATTGAGCGAGATTGTGAAGGTAACATATAACTGTCTCAGCGTAGATGGCGATACTTCTACGAATGATATGGTCAGCATTATGGCAAATGGCCTGGCTGGCAATGTGGAAATTACTTCAGAAGGCGCTGATTTTGATGTATTTAAAGAAGCTCTTTATCTGGTTCTGATGAATATGACACGTATGCTGGCAAAGGATGGAGAAGGCGCGAGCAAATTGCTGGAGTGTACGGTAAAGGGAGCCTGCGACCTTGATACTGCTATTATTGTTGCCAAATCGGTTATCCGTTCTCCTCTGTTTAAATGTGCTATGTTTGGAGAGGATGCAAACTGGGGCCGTGTTCTCTGCGCGATCGGTTATGCAGAGGCGGAATTTGATATCGATAAGGTGTCTGTTGATCTGGCTTCTGATAAAGGGGTTGTAGCAGTCTGCCGCAATGGCGCCGGCGTTCCTTTTTCAGAGGAAAAGGCAAGCGAGGTATTAAGCGCTGATGAAATTTACATTAATATTGATCTGATGCAGGGAGACGCAGAGGCAAAGGCCTGGGGCTGTGACCTGACCTATGATTATGTAAAGATCAATGGAGATTATCGTTCTTAAAACATCTGACTGGATTTCCTGCGGATTGCCTTGACAAGATTTGTGATACCCTTTAATATAGTAATGAAAACCAGATTTAAGAATACCAATAAGGAGAAAAGATATGAAGTGGAATATTGTTGTGGATTCCAGCTGCGATCTTATGAATTTAAAGACACTGGCGCCGGATACAGGATATGAACGTGTGCCGTTAAAAATCATTACCGGGGATTATGAATTTGTAGACGATGGAAGCGGCGACCCGAAGGAACTTCTGCAGATGCTGCATGCTTCTCACAGTTCCAGCTCAAGTGCCTGCCCTGCCCCTCAGGAGTGGGCGGATGCTTTTGAGAAAGCAGATTATACATTGGCATTTTCGCTTACCGGAGGTTTATCAGGAAGCTTTAACAGCGCGCTGACGGCAAAACATATGGTAGAAGAAGATCATCCGGAGAAAAAGATTTTTATACTGGATACGCTTTCAGCCGGACCGGAGATTTCACTGCTGGTGTACAAAGCGAATGAACTGATTCATCAGGGACTTGAATTTGAAGAAATCTGCAGCCAGATTACAGAATATCATGAACACACGCATTTAATGTTTATTTTGAGCAATCTGGATACACTGGTGAAAAACGGTCGTGTCAGCAAGGTTGTGGCAGCGATGGTAGGCATGATGAAGATCCGTCTGGTAGGAGTTGCCAGTGAGCAGGGAACTCTTGAAGTGGTTGACAAATGTCGCGGTTTCAAAAAAGCGGTTACACAGGTATTGGCATCTCTGGCCAATGCAGGCTTTCGCGGCGGAAGACTGCTGATCGCGCATTCATCGAATGAAAAAGAAGCCACTGTTCTGGCCAATGCAATCCATGTATCATTTCCGGAAGCACATATTTCCATGATGGAAACCAGCGGTCTCTGCAGCTATTATGCGGAAGAAGGCGGTATTCTGATTGGTTTTGAAGCATAAAAAACAGATTGCGTGATACAGAGTCAAACGCAGAAATACAGAAAAATAAAAACTCTATGTGATTGAGAAATCTTTCGCATAGAGTTTTTGCTTAAAAGTAGCATGATAAGAGAGATTCAAAGGAGCTGTGATTTTATGAAAATACAGACTGTACAGGGTGATATTACAAAACAAACGGATGTAGAAGCGATTGTAAATGCAGCAAACACAAGCCTTCTTGGCGGCGGTGGTGTTGATGGAGCTATTCATCGGGCAGCCGGGCCGAAATTGCTGAAGGAATGCAGAACGCTTCATGGATGTAATACCGGTGAAGCTAAAATCACTGGTGCTTATAACCTGCCATGTAAATATGTCATTCATACTGTGGGCCCGATTTATCAGGGCGGAACCTGCGGTGAAGCAAAGCTGCTTGCAAATGCATATCGCAATTCTATGCAGGCAGCATTGGAACATGGAATCCGAACAATCGCATTTCCCTCTATTTCTACAGGTGTCTATAGTTATCCACTGGAAGAAGCGGCAGAAATTGCAGTGAAAACCGTGAAGGCTTTCTATAAGGAGCACATGGATTCTTTTGATTATGTTCGGTTTGTTCTCTTTGATGAAAGAACACGAAAGGCCTATGAGGATGCAATCAATCAAAACCGAGAGTGATTACGTAGCTATGATTATCACTCGGTTATGCCAGGATTATATGCCGATTGTTTGAAAATCAAGAGGATGGAAATTGACCATAAATATAACAAAGTATATAAGGATATATACTAATAATGTTATATAGGAGGCGGGCTATGCAAGTGTTAATTAAGAATATTCGTCAATAAAAAGTGCTTTTGAGAAGAGCGGTATGAAGAATACACGAAAATAGAGGAGATTATGAATGTACGAAATTAGAGTGCATAGATGAAAAAGAAATGCTTGCTTATATGGAGAAAGAAAATGTCAGAATACAATAGAGGGTCAGTTAACTGTAGCACAAATTATTAATAAACATATATTTTAAAGTATATTTATATATATTTAATTTACAAATGCTACCATTT
>JAUNPJ010000062.1 GCA_030536755.1 Eubacteriales bacterium
AAAGTTACATCATCGTTACTTTCCCACCATTCCTGAATAAAAGATGTTTTATCAACATAAAAACAATCCTTCTCTCTTAACTTTTCAAAATTCTGTATTCCAATTCCTATTTTTCTCTTCATAGACACCTCCTGCAAATTTTTGCACTGCCTTTCCTCTTATTGTATAGGAATATAATAACAAAAGCAATATGGATTCCTGCTTGTCCGAAGGAATCCATATTGCTTTCTTCTTACTCTTATTTCAAGGATAGCGGCTGCCTTTCTTCTTTATTTTTTACCAATAACTGCGATTCGCTTCCGCAATCAACCGCCCCCATGCCCGGCATCCAGCATAATCTTATATTCCGGCACGAATCATTCTCCTCAATTCAAATCTCTTTCCTGATTATTGTATGCATCCACCGGAAATAGTTGACCGCTCATACAAGATTATCATACTTACCAAACAAAATTTCAGGTCTCTGCTCTTTGAAAGCAGCCCAAAGTGCCTCAGCTTCTTTTGGAGTTCCCTCACCAATCAACAATTCGCAGGATGTGCCGTCTTTCAATTCCGCAAGCAGTTTTTGAATATCAAAATTCACTCTTCCGCAGCACATCTTTGTATCCACCGCCTCCACTCTTCGGTAAACACGACATATCTCATCCATGGCAACATATTTCCAGCAAAATGCCTTTTTCCAGAATATGTATTGCACTCCCAGTTTTACTTTTCCATAAAATCTTCCCTGTTCAAAATCTTCCGTGACTGCTGGAATCTGATTCTTTTTATAGGTACATACAGCCATAAAACTCCTCCTCCCCGATAAAAACCTCAGGATAGCACCAACGCAAATTTAAAACGGCGAACGAACCATTTCCCTGGAAATGGATGCCAGATCACGCGCCCCACACATAGCCATGGTATCTTCCAGTTCTGCCCAAATAACTGAACTGACGTATCTGCTTTTCCATTCTCACAAATCGTATCCATATTCACTCTGATTTCCTGATAATTCTTATTTCTGCGTCTCCTTTTTGTCTTTTCTGTATTGTCTTAGTCCTCATTCAGAACTCTGCTTTATTTTTTAGTATAGCACATTTTTTCTATTAGGTTTATATTTTCGTTTTCATATTTCCCAATTTATGATATGATAAAATACACTAAGGAGTTTTCTCCTCAAATACTCTACAAAAGAAAGGAATCCATCTATGAAAAAGTTTTTAGAAGAATTTAAGGCATTTGCCTTACGCGGAAATGTCATGGATATGGCAGTCGGTGTCTTAATCGGCGGCGCATTTTCAGGAATTGTAACTTCTCTGACAGACAACTTTATCAATCCACTCCTGAATTTTTGCACAGGAAGTGCAACTTACACGTTGGAACAGATCAAAGGTTTTGGTTCTAACTTTATCTCTGCAGTCATCAACTTTCTCATTATGGCATTCATTCTGTTCTGTCTTTTAAAAGCCATCAATAAGCTGACTAGCCTTGGACAGAAAAAAGAGGAACCTGCAGCTCCAACTACAAAGGTTTGTCCTTTCTGCAAAAATGAAATTCCTATCGATGCAACACGCTGCGGTTTCTGTACATCCGAACAGCCAGGTGCAGACGAGTAATTACAGCTATACATAAAAAATGACAGGAGGTTTTCCCTCCCGTCATTTTTTTATGTATGCTTATACGTTCAGTTTCATTTCGCCATCTTTGATGTATCCCATCTTCTTCATTCCTCTGTAAATCACATAGGAAAGTACCGCCGGCAAAATAAACTGGAATACCAGAATTTTCACCAGAACCAGCACTGCGCCCTCTGCAGCAGCCATCGTCTGGTACGTCATGATCGGTCCGACAAGACCGGAAGTTCCCATTCCTGCTCCAGTGGAGTTATTCACCATGTGGAAAGGTCCGATAATCGCGATTGGTCCAAGAATCGCAGATGCCAGTGTAGGCGGAACCCAGATCAGAGGTCTTCTTACAATGTTTGGAATCTGAAGCATGGAAGTTCCAAGTCCCTGTGCCAGAAGTCCTCCAACGCCATTGTCCTTAAAGCTGGTCACGGCAAATCCTACCATCTGGCAGCAGCACCCGATCGTTGCAGCACCTGCTGCAATTCCATCCAATCCAAGAATGATGCCAAGAGCCGCAGAACTGATCGGAAGTGTCAGTGCCATTCCCATTAAAACCGCAACTACGATTCCCATAATAATCGGCTGCTGCACAGTTCCCCAGTTGATCAGGCTGCCGATCCATGTCATAAATTTTGAAATACTCGGTCCGATCAGAAGCCCTATCGTTCCACCAGAAACAATCGTAACGGCAGGCGTGATCAAAAGATCCAATTTTGTTTTTCCTGCCACCAGTCTTCCGATTACAATGCCTACATAAGCTGCGATAAATGCCCCGAGAGGCTCTCCCGGTCCAGCCAGAAGAATCGCTCCCTCTGCCGTGAAAAATGTACCAGCGATCAGATTGGAAGCATAAGCTCCAATCATACCGGCAGCCCCAGCTGACAACAATACATACGTAGATTCTTTAAATTTATAGGCAACTCCAATACCGATTCCGGCACCGGTCAGTCTCTGCGCAATAACAGCAAAAGAACTCAAATAACCGCCGATCGTTCCGCCCATCAGATCACCGATCTGTTTTAAGATTGTACCGATGATCAGCGTTGAAAAAAGTCCAAGTGCCATTCCGCTCAATCCGTCAATAAAAATATCGGATAAAATCTTTTTTATTGTTTTCATTCGTTCCTCCCTCAAATCACTCTGGTTGTCCACTTCGAACAATCCCACACTTCATTGACCACATCCTGATAAAATTCAGGCTCGTGACAAATCAACAGCAACGTTCCCCTGTATTCCTGGAGTGCTCTTTTGAGTTCCTCTTTTGCATCCACATCCAGATGGTTTGTCGGCTCGTCCAGCATCAGAACATTCGTCTCTGTGTTCACCAGCTTGCACAGACGAACCTTTGCCTGCTCACCACCGCTCAGAACACGTACCTGACTTTCAATGTGCTTGGTCGTCAATCCGCATTTTGCCAGAGCAGAGCGCACCTCATACTGTGTATAAGCAGGAAATTCTTCCCAGATTTCCTCAATACAGGTCGTTTTGTTATCCGGCCTCCCTTCCTGTTCAAAATAACCGACAGACAGATTTTCTCCCAGATCACATTTGCCGGAAATCGGCTTTACCAATCCCAGAATACTGCGGATCAAGGTCGTCTTACCGATTCCATTGGCACCTGTAAGTGCAATCTTCTGTCCTCTCTCCAGTACCAGATTCAATGGCCTGGACAGTGGTTCTTCATACCCGATGACAAAATCCTTTGTCTCAAAAATATATTTTCCAGGCGTGCGTCCCAGGCGGAAATGAAACTCCGGCTTCGGTCTTTCTGCCGCCAATTCGATCACATCCATTTTATCCAGCTTTTTCTGTCTGGACATCGCCATATTTCTGGTCGCCACACGCGCTTTATTTCTCGCCACAAAATCTTTCAGCTGGCTGATTTCCTGCTGCTGTTTTCGATACGCAGCCTCCAGCTGGGCTTTTTTCACCTCGTAAACCTTCTGGAAATCATCATAATTTCCCACATAACGATTCAATTCCTGATTCTCCATATGGTAAATCAGGTTCACCACTTCATTTAAAAACGGGATATCATGAGAAATCAGAACAAATGCATTTTCATACTCCGTCAAATAACGCTTCAGCCAATTGATATGCTCCTCATCCAGATAATTCGTCGGCTCATCCAGAAGAAGAATATCCGGTTTCTCCAGAAGAAGCTTTGCCAGAAGAATCCTGGTTCTCTGACCGCCGCTTAAGTCTGTCACATCTCTGTCCAGACCGAGATCCAGAAGTCCGAGTGCTCTCGCCACCTCTTCCACCTTCGCATCAATCACATAAAAATCATGAAGCGTGAGCGTATCCTGAATAACACCAAGCTCCTCCATCAGCTTCATCATCGCATCTTCATCTGCATCTCCCAATTGATCACAGATTTCATTCATGCGTTCTTCCAGTACAAACAGATAAGAAAAAGCGGACTTCAGCACATCACGAATCGTCATTCCCTTCGTCAGCACTGTATGCTGGTCCAGGTAGCCGACACGGATATCCTTCGCCCATTCTACCTTTCCCTCATCCGGCATTAATTTTCCCGTTACAATATTAAAAAATGTGGATTTTCCTTCCCCATTTGCTCCAACCAGTCCAATGTGCTCTCCCTTCAAAAGCCGAAAAGACACATCCTGAAAAATCGCTCTGTCACCAAATCCATGGGAAAGGTGCTCTACATTTAATATACTCATGTTTCATCTCCCTCAAAAAGTTTTTTTCTAACATCGGCAAAAACATCCATTACAGCAGCAATTGCACAGCATATTCAGCATACAGCATTTCGCACAGTCACCTGCCATATTTTCTGCCATATTTCCATAAGGCATCTGCTGCCCCTGATACCAGGTCTCTCCCGTAGAAAATCTGCGCAAAAGCATCTGATACTCCATATTCTGAGGATCACGATTGACTGCCTCCTGGGCGTGTTCTCTTGCTTTTACATTGTTGCCGATTCCCAAATTAGCAACTGCACTGTAATAATACCACTGTGCATTTTTCACCTGTATCTGTTCCAAAACATACAGCGCCTCCTGATAATGACCACTTTGTATATAATTGACCGCTGCACGCAGATAATTGTCCTCCTGACTGCCACCATTGCTTTGCTGATGTCCATACCCGTTATAGCCGCTGTATCCCTGTCCATAGCCGGTATAAGAACCAGTACCATTGTGTCCATATTCCCGTTCCTTCATAACGGTCTCATAAGCCTGCTGCACTTCTTTAAATTTCGCTTCAGCCTGATCTTTGTTTGGATTATTGATATTGGCATCAGGGTGATATTTTCGGCTTAATTTTCTGTAAGCCTTCTTAATTTCCTCATCGGATGCACTGTGCGGTACACCCAATATTTCATAAGGATCTCCCATTATTTTTTCTCCCGCTCTTCTTTTCTTCGTTTTACTACCTGCCAGTAGCGAAACCACACACCGGAATATAAAATATTTCTCAAAATATCTACATTTTCCAATATAGGAAGTTTTTCAAATTCCCGCGAACATTCTGCCATCATCATCGTCAGAATTCCACGGCAGTTTTCATCAAAATTTTCTCTGTCCTGTGTAAATGCCTGTTTCAGAGGATTATACGTTCCGTTTTTCAGATCTTCTTCCACATCATCAAAGGCATCCATCAGATATATAAATTTTCCCATATAAAATCCCATTTTTCTCAGAGACTCTTCCCATACATCCGGATAACAGGCGAATACTTCTGCCATTACTTCTCCATAATAACCCGACATTTTATCAATATCAAGTTCATTTTTCTTTTCTTCCTGATAAATTTGATTCAGACAGGACAGAATCTTCTCCGTCTTCTGTGGATATTTCTCTGCTACCTTCTGGTATGCGTTTTTCAAAAGACCTGACATGGCTTTTCTGGTCCATTTTTTCTCATCATTCCAGTCATCTCTGCATTTCTCATAAAACAACAGAATATTCATATCTGCCGCATATTCCAAAAATGTATTCGAGGCCATCTGATGTTTCTGGAATGGATGAACCACGCAGCGCTTCCTTTCAAACACGGTTTCCGGCTCATACACACCGCTGAGAAGCAATGCCACAAAGGTCATATCATAAGTCAGCGTCATTTCCCCTCTGATTCCATACTGCCTTTGAAGTGCCCGACACAATCCGCAGTAAAATGCATGATAAACATCAAATTCCCGAATTTTCATTTCCGGTTTGTTCACCACAATATATCCAAACATCTCTTGTCAGCTCCTTTTAATGAATTTCGTATGACATTTTGGACAATCAATCTCTATTTTTCCCTTTCCTTTCGGTACACGTACTTCCTGTGAGCAGGCAGGACATTTGTAAAAGCGATATGTCTTTCTCTGCTGTGCTCTGTTTCTTTGTTTTGCAAACTTTCCTCGAATACCTTCCGTCATTGCCAGATATTTCTGATTTTCCGCA
This sequence comes from Eubacteriales bacterium, assembly GCA_030536755.1. Taxonomy (GTDB): domain Bacteria; phylum Bacillota; class Clostridia; order Lachnospirales; family Lachnospiraceae; genus JALFVM01. Next base: position 6,029 of record JAUNPJ010000062.1, read on the forward strand.
TAGCGTTTGGAAATATTTTTGGAAAACATACGAAAATAAACATAGACCAGAACTCCCACGACCGCCACAGATAACAGTTGATTTCTCCTGATCAATAATGACAGAAGAATCAATACAAAATCAACACCGATCAAAAATCTGGAAAATTGGTCTGCCCCATATCGCCCCTGCATGAATCTGTAAAATTTTTCTTTCATAGCGTTTTACTCCTTTGGAATTTCTTTCCTCTTAAAATTTTCTATATAAATAGGAATAATAACACTTCCCCTTTATAGAATCAATGAACAAAGTCAAAAAATATATAAAAAAAAGATAAACTGCGTATCTGTTCAAAAACAGCGCACGAATCTCAAGAAAGAAGACAGTTTATTTCATTCTTTCTGTTGATTTCCCATGCTATACTCAAACTGTCGCAGAAGAATCTTTTTTTGCGTCTTCTATTATCTTTATGAATTTTATAAAAGGAGCGTGTTATTTTATGAAAGTATTGGAATTGGATGGTCCTGTATACAGCATCCTCAACAAAATCGCAGATTTTCTCATATTGAGTATTCTATATGTGATCTTCTGCATCCCTGTTATTACAATCGGTGCCGCCACGACGGCCCTCTCGTATGCATCCATTAAGCTGGTTCACAACGAAGGATATGTCGCCAGAAATTTCTTTGATTCTTTTCGCACAAACTTCAGGCAGGCCACATGCATCTGGATTCCCGCAGTAATTTTTTTCGGAATTATGATATTAAACATTTTGTTCTTCCTTCCGGATGCACAAGCTTCCTCCAGCAGTCAGATTTTTCTTGTTTTGAATATCACCTTACTGCTGATCTGTGCTTTTATATTTGCTATGGTATTTCCTTTGTTATCCAGATTTCAAAACACAATTTTACATACCCTTACAAATGCATTTATTATGACTGCCCGCCGTCTCCCCTGGGCACTTACGGCATCTCTGCTGGTTTATCTTCCTGCAATCATTATTTTCTTTTTTCCAGTGTTTGCCGTTTACATTCTGGCGTTTTGGTGCATCCTCGGATTTGGCATCTTTTCTTATCTGGCTGCATACATTTATGATAAAAAAATATTTTCACAGTTTATCCAGATAACCGAACCATTCTAATCTAAATTCACAAAACAATCCCCTCATCACACGGAGCATATGATGAGGGGATTGTTTTGTGATAAAGGATTGTATTCGAATTTTCGTAATTTGCTTGGTCAATCAGCCTTTTACTGCACCTGCCGTCATACCTTTTACCAGCTTGTCCTGTGCAAAAATGAACAGAATGATCATTGGTAATACAGTCAGCGTCAGCGTTGCCATGATCATTGGCGTATTCATCGAGTACTGTCCCTGGAATTCCCATACAGCCAGAGGAAGTGTTCTGTTCTGCGCAGACTGTGTTAAAGTATAAGCAAAACTGAATTCATTCCAGATATTTACTCCATTGTAAATAGCAAGAGTGGAAAGTCCCGGTTTAGACAACGGAAGAATCATCTTAAAGAACATCTGATAGCGATTGCATCCGTCAATAGCTGCAGACTCTTCAATCTCCATAGGGATTTCTTTCATAAAACTGGTCAGAATAAATACAGAAATCGGTATTGCCATAGCCACATAAGGTCCTAACAAAGCCCAGATTGAGTCGTATAATCCCCAGGCTTTTGTCATTTTAAAGACAGGGATCAATGTAATATGTACCGGAATTGCCATGCAGGCAACGATCAGCGCATAAATCGGTCCATTCAGCTTAAATTTGAAACGTGCCAGTGGGTAAGAAGCACATGCTGAAATAAACAAGAGCAGCGCCAGTGTTACCAACAGTACAATCACACTGTTCAGAAAGAATGTAATAAAGTTTCCTTCCAACACTGCTTTGTAGTTGTCCAGATAAAATTTGTCCGGAAGATTGAAAACACCTTTTGTCATCATCTCAAATTTTTCTTTGAAGGAGTTCAATACCATAAAAATAAACGGTAAAATTGCCACAAGTGTCCACGCCAGTGCCAGAATTGTAGCAAAAATCCAGCTTATTCTGCTTTTCATTTGATTTTTCTTATAGGTATCCATTTATGCTTCCTCCTTTCCATTGAGCAGCCGCATGGTCACAAGCGATACGATGGAAATCAGAATAAACATACCAGCCGCAACGGTTGAACCATAGCCCATATTAAATTTTGAGAATGAATACTTATACATGTAGGTTGCCATCAATTCGGTAGAAGTTCCAGGGCCGCCTCCCGTCATAACAAAGATCAGATCGAAGTATTTCAAAGATCCGACCATAGAAAGGATTGCCGCACTCTTTAAAGACGGCTTCAGAAGCGGAAAAGCAATTTTCCAGAAATACTGTGATCTTGTGGCACCGTCGATTCTTGCCGCCTCAAAAACATCTGTGGAAATATTGGTAAAAGCAGCCATCGTATACACCATGTAAAATGGGGTAAACTGCCATGCAATAACACCGATTACCGTATATAACGCCGTTTTTGGATTTCCCAGAAGATCAATGTTTCCTCCACCGAAGAAATTGGAGATGGTACTGATGATACCGCCATTGGTCGCAAGTGCATAACTGAACAGGAAACCAATCGCAACTGAGGACATCAGCATCGGGATAAACCAAAGCACTTTGAATACGGTAGCTTTCTTTCCCACGAAATCAATATAAGTTGCCAATGCCAGACCGATTGGAATCTGGATACAGATAGAAAGAATCATAACAATAATGTTGTTCTTAAATGCGGACCAGAAATTCGTATCTGTCATCAGCTTCTGCCAGTTTTTCAGTCCAATAAACGTTTTATCTGCCGAAATTCCATTCCATTTGTACAAACTTGTTATAAATGTATCGACGATTGGATAGAATACATAAATCGTCATTAAAATCGCAATCGGAAGCAGGAAAATAAATGCTGCATTCCTGACTTCTCTTTGTCTCTTCAAAAGCAAAGAATTCTTTTCCTTCATCTTTTCACCTCATTTTCTGTACAGGATTTTCCTACCCTGTTAGGAAAAGTGTTCCGGAATGAACCGGAACACTTTTCATTTGTACCAGCATTGTTTATTCAGCTTTGTCAACATTATACTCTTCCATTGCCTGCTGGAACTGTTTCGCAGCTTCCTCAGGTGTCATTGTCAGACCAAAGATTTCCTGGCATGTATCCAGATGTACAGAAGCTACTGCTGGTGGCAGATACTGATCATACCACAGCTGAACTGCAGAAGCATTGTTAACAGCCTGCATAATTGTCTTGCTTGTCTCATCAGACAGTTTTTCATCCACGCCTTTGATAGGAGGAATCTTACCGGACTCAATCATAAAGTCAATCTGATCATCCTCTGAAAATTTTGTTGCACACTCAAAAGCCGCCTCCAGTTTCTCACCTTCACAGTTAAAAGAAATAAAGTTATCGCCTACTGTTCCAATCAGAATAGAAGCATCTGTATTGGCATCGTCTGCTGCCGGGAATGCAAACCATCCCATTTTTGCTGCAAATTCTTTGCTATCCTGCTGCATCATAGAGGTATACCAGCTTCCTGCCAGAGACATTGCTGCTGTTTCCTGATACAGCATTTGTCTTGCCTGTCCGTCATCCTCGCTCAGAGAGTTGCATCCTTCTGGGAAGTATCCTTTTTCTACCCAATTCTGAATGGTCTCTCCAGCTTTGATGAAGCACTCATCCTCAAAACTACCTGTTCCTGCAACTGCCTCCTGGAATGGCTCCAGTCCGCCATAACGTGCAGCAAGATTCATAAAGTACATGGATCCTGTCCATTTTGGTCCGTTTGCAAGTGCAAATGGTGTAATTCCATTTTCTACCAGAGTATCACAGACTGCTTCCAGCTCAGAAATCGTTGTCGGCACTTCCAGATTATATTTCTCGAAAATTTCTGTATTGTAGTAAATACCGGAAATAGAAATATTCATGTACGGAACTGCATAAATCTCATCTTTGTACTTCGCCTGCTCAATCGCTGCATCCATCAATCTGTCAGGAAGCTCGCTGTTGTTAAACAACTCTGTGATTGGCTGTGCATATCCGGAGTCAATGTACTCGTTCATAGGACCGCCGGACCAGCTGATGTACATATCCGGACACTCTCCGGAGCTCATGGCAATGACAAGTTTTTCTTTGTAGTTGTCGTTCTGAACAGGAACGCTGGATACTGTATAACCAGATTCTGTGTTAGAGTTGAAGTTTTCAATCGCTTTGTCATAAATGGCCTTGTCTACTTCCTCTGTTCCGATGTTCCAGAACACGATTTCTTTGCTGTCCCCAGAGCCGCTCTCCTCAGCAGCTGCACTGTCGGATGATGAATCTCCGGATCCTCCGCATCCTGCAAGAGATCCAACCATCATGGTAGCCATGAATAAAGCAATGAGTTTCTTGGTTCTTTTCTTCATTTTTCTTCCTCCCAATTTCTTAATTTATGTTATCATCTTAACATTTCCAATAAAAATGGTGAATTTAATATCCTGTCCATTTCCTATAAAAATCTTACTTTTTCTCACAGGCAGACATATTTTTATAGTTTTTCTCCGGTTTCATGCAATTCATACAATCGAGAGAATACATATTTCGAAATGCGGTCGGTGTACAGTCCTTCCATTGCTTAAACATTCGTATAAAAGCAGGCAAACTGGAAAATCCGGAGCGAAGCGCAACTTCCGTGACAGAGTAATCCCTGTTTACCAACAGCTGTTGGGCATAAGAAATGCGTTTTCCATTTAAATAGTGATAAAAAGAATCATGCGTAAAATCTTTAAAAATTCTCGTAAAATAATATTTGCTGAATCCCGCCAGATCTGCAATCTGTCCCAGTGTCAAATCTTCTGTACAGTGCTCATTGATATAATTGCAGACATCCATCAATATCTTTCCATGTTTTTGTGAAGGAATTGTTTCTGTCATGTTTTCAGGCTGTCTGGATAATTCATAACGGCCAAGGATTCCAAGAACTTTTACAATATACGAATAAATCAAAGTTTCATAAAATGGTTCTCCCAATCGATACTCTTCTTCAACCGCATCAAGATATCCCTGAATCTTCTTATATATCTCATCTGTTCCCGATACCACGGTGACATCAGGCAAAATCGTCAATGTCATTTCAAAATCAGCAATCTTACGCATAGCCTCGACATCCGCAAGATATATCACCCTCTCCCCATTTTTCGGGGCTTCTAGTGCATGAATCGTTCCCGGTCGTATGATTGCGATATCTCCCTCTTCCAGCAAATAATGCTTCCCGTTCCCTGTGATTTGATACCCTCCCTGCACAACCCGGATCATCTCAACAGGAGAATGCCAGTGTTCCGGAAAATTCTCACAAGTATCCAGATAATTAATGCGGATTCCCTTTTTTCCCCGGAAATCCACCCTCTCAAAAATACCATCCAAATGTTCGATCACGATACCATCTCCTTTCCTCTTTTTATCAATGCGGCAATTATTGCAGATATTTGAGCAAGAATTGTAAAGCCTTTTTTTACAGTTTTTGCTATTTTTTAAGTACAAATTATCACTTTAATCAGGAGGACCATTATGAGAGAATTTCATGTTGCAACAACAGGAAATGATTATGCTGCCGGAACGAAAGACGCTCCTTTGCGCACCATCTCACAGGCAGCAAGATTCGCAGAAGCCGGCGATACCGTTATTGTTCACGAAGGTGTCTACCGTGAATGGGTCAAACCGGCACGCGGCGGAAGCAGCGATATCTGCCGCATCACATACAAAGCTGCCGATGGCGAAAAAGTCATCATCAAAGGATCCGAGCAGATCACAAGCTGGGAGAATGTAGAAGGAACTGTGTGGAAAGTGGTACTTCCAAATTCCTTCTTCGGTCACTACAACCCTTACAAAGAAGAGCTGACCGGTGACTGGTTGATTTCTCCAAGCGAATTCCATCTTCATCCGGGCGATGTCTACTTAAACGGAAAATCCTTCTACGAGGCAAGAACTCTGGAAGAAGTAAAACATCCTGTGATGCGCACAGAAGGTGTCAACCCGCCATGGACCAAACATCCGGAGCCACTGCTTCATCCGGAAGATTCTGTTTATCAGTGGTACTGCGAAACAGACAACGAGACAACAACAATTTATGCCAATTTCCAGGGTGCTGATCCAAACAAAGAACTGACAGAGATCAATGTTCGTAAATGCTGTTTCTATCCCCTGAAAACAGGATGCAATTACATTACCGTCCAGGGCTTTGAGATGGCCCAGGCAGCTTGCCCATGGACACCGCCGACCGCTGATCAGCCGGGACTTCTCGGTGCAAACTGGAGCAAGGGATGGATCATCGAAAACAATATTATCCACGACGCAAAATGCAGTGCCATCAGCATCGGAAAAGAAGCCTCTACCGGACACAATTTCTGTACAAGATATCATCGCAAACCAGGTTATCACTATCAGATGGAGTCCGTATTCCTGGCAGAAAGAATCGGATGGAGCAAGGAAACCATTGGTTCTCATATCATACGCAACAATGTAATCTATGATTGCGGCCAGAATGGTATTGTCGGACATATGGGATGCATCTTCAGTGAAATCTACGGCAATCACATTTACAATATTGCAGTCAAACACGAGTACTTTGGTTACGAAATTGCTGGTATCAAGCTTCACGCTGCCATTGATGTACAGATTCACAACAACCGCATTCACAACTGTGCACTCGGTACCTGGCTGGACTGGCAGGCACAGGGAACCAGAGTCAGCAAAAATCTGTACTACAAAAACGACCGCGACCTGATGATTGAAGTTACTCACGGTCCATGTATGGTAGACAACAACATTTTTGCTTCCGACTACAACTTTGACAACATTGCACAGGGAACTGCTTACCTTCACAACTTATGCTGCGGCACTATGAGAAAAGAAGCCGTGCTGGATCGCTCCACACCTTATCATTTCCCACATACCACACAAGTTGCCGGTGTGTCTTTTGTGTACAGCGGTGATGACCGTATCCACCAGAACATCTTCCTCGGCGGAGCAAAAACGTACACAGAGCAATCCAAATATGGAACTGATGATTACAATGGCCATCCAGGTTCTATGGAAGAGTATATTGATACGCTTACCTCTCTTGGAAATGGTGACCATGAGCAATTCCAGCTTGTCCAGCAGCCAGTTTACATTGACAGAAATGTTTATTTAAACGGCGCAAAACCATACGAAAAAGAAAGCATCTCTTACGTCAGCAATCAGTCTCCTGAAGTAAAAATCCTCGAAGAAGCTGATGGTGTATATCTCGAAATGAACATTGAAAAAGGAGTGCTCGATTTAGACACAAAAATTTATTCCACAGAAGACCTTGGTTCTCCAAGAATCACCGAATGTATCTTCGACGCACCTGATGGAAGCAGCATCGTACTGGATACCGACTATCTCGGCAATCCAAGATGTTCCGTACCAACTGTTGGACCGTTCGAAGGACTGCAGGAAGGCACAAACAAAATCAAAATCTGGTAATCAAACAGGGAGTGCTGTGACGGCACTCCCTTTCTCGTTTCTTATTCTCCCTGGTAATCAAACCAGTCAAAATCTGCATGATTAGAGCTTTCTGTATGATTGGAGGTTGCATACATACCAATATAAGTACCGGTAAATCCATTATTCACCACAGAACTCAACAGAGATGCATCCACATGTTCTTCCAGCAGCAAAAGTTCCTGTTCTCTGTGTCCATAATAAAAGCTGTATCCCGTCGTATGTCCCTGAACACTGAGATAAATGCGGTCTGCTTCCTGTATTTCAACGGATTTGATGCATTGTCTCACTGCATGTTCTGTTTTCCACAACCGCAGCCATCGTTTTCCCTGTTCCATTCCGACTGTCATGGCATAGTGAAAACGATCATCCTGCACCAGCGCAATTCCAGCTTCCTCTGCCTCTGTCACAGGCGTAAATTCCATGGCTGTCCTTGCCATAAAATTCTTATGCCGCTGTCTTCTGCCCACAAAGGATGGGGTACAGATTTCCTCTAACGTCTGCGGGCGATGGAACAGACGCAGATAGCCAGGTCTGTCTTTCAGAGAATAAAATAGCTCCTTCGGGGGATGTATCGTATTCCACTGCATCTGAAGATTTTCTTCCTCAAAATGATCGCACTGCGGCATAGGCGGATAGATTTTTTCAGGAAGTGCAGGCTTTCTCTCCTGCTCATTGACCAGTCCGTTTTCATTGTCCACCATCAGCCATCCATCTTCTGCCCATACAACCGGAATCATAAAAGTTTCTCTTCCAAGATTGTAATGTTCTCCTTCATAAGGACGCACAGCCAAAAGTACCATCCACCACTCTCCGTTCTGGGTATCCGTAATGTCGGCATGCCCCGTCACAGAGATTGGATTTAAGATCGGCATATGGCGATGAGAAACAATCGGATTTCTCGGACAGATCTCGTATTCCCCATTGATTGTGCGGCATCTGGCCATCTGCACGCTGTGGTTGACAAATGTACCGCCTTCCGCAACCATCAGATAATACCATCCATCCTTTTTATAAATATGAGGTGCCTCAATCCAATGGCTGTACGTTTTCTTTCCATCCCATATGATGTATCTTTCCCCTTTAAACTGCAAAGTCTCCGGATCGAGCTCATTTAAATAAATTCCATGGTGCCCTTCATAAAGTTTCTCTTCGCTGATAAAATTTCCGGCATACCAGACAGAACCGTCCTCATCGAAAAACAGGCTCGAATCAATTCCATCCGCTCCTTCTATAAAAATCGGATCACTCCAGGGACCAGCAGGATTTGTGGCAGTAATCACATAATTGTCTCTTCTCGCCTCACGTCCCTCCGTAACTAACGTATTAATAATATAAAACGTTCCATCATGATAACGAATGGTAGGTGCCCACAGTCCTTCCGAAGTTTCGCAATTCTTATAATCCAGCTGCTCTGGTCTGTGAATACCGTGTCCAATCTGTTCCCAGTGAATCAGATCTTTGCTGTGAAAAATCGGAAGTCCCGGATAATACACAAACGAAGACGTTACCATATAATAATCATCCTCCACCCTGCATATAGAAGGGTCTGGATAAAACCCCGGCAAGAGCGGGTTGGAAAAAGTATTTTTTAACATAAGCAAAACTCCTTTACTGTTTGGAAATCGTTTCTTTCAAAGCATCGACATCCGTTTTCTTTACGACAAAGTTTTCTGTTCCATTTACTCGAAGGATATCGTATTCTTCATTGTAAGGCAGATATTCTACTGTCACATCCGGCAGATTTCCGACATTTCTGATAAATTCCAGTTTCAGTTCACTCGCATCGTCTTGTATTTCTGCATCAGAAGGAAGCTCCTTTTCCAGCAAAATACTCTGCAATTCCTGATAAAGCTTCTGATATGTCTCCTGATCCAGTTCCTTTCCATCAAACGAATAGCTGTCCTCGTTCTTTTTCATGACATACTCCTTGCCGTCTGCCAGAATATTTACCTGCTGTACCGTTCCAATGGGCACTACCGAAGCAATCTTTAAAATCATGGAAAATGGTTCTGCCAGTACAATGCTGTCAATCAGATTTTTATCCATAAGATACGTTGTATCCGGCTCAGATTTTAAGGCAGTATAATAATTTCCCTGTCCATCCTCCGCCCCAACAAGCAAAGTAAATGTTGTATCTGCATAAACCGGACGTGACTCACTTTCCTCTGCTTCAGAAGGCTGACAAAATTCCACTTCAATTTCTTTTGACGCATTTTCTATCCCTGTTTTTTCAGCCTCCACCGCCTCAAACTGCATAGTTTCCAGCATTTCATAAAGTTTCAGCATTTCTTCCGTATTGACCAGTACGGTGTCTTCATAAGGAACTCGCATTCTCCAGTACTCATAAGAGTCCCTGTTTTCTTCCGGAATATATTCAATGGAATATAGATCACTTCCATCTTTTCTGACCGTAATCTTTCGAATATCCTCCGCCGTAAAAACTGGAGTGGAAGTCTCCTGAACCTTTCGTCCCTCATACTTTTGCAGCCCTTCGGATAGTGTTTTTGAAGCCTGTACTGTCTCTGTGGTTGAATCAGCTTGACTTTGTGCAGCCGAATCGCCGCACCCTGTCAGAACAATGGCTGCCGTCACCAACATAACTGCTACTCTTTTTACTGATTTTCTTTTCATCTGCAAAACCTTCCATATTTTTATTTACAAACGAACAGTCAACGCAGCCGGTTCGTCCTGACGCAGCGCAATGCTGCGCGTATCCGGCTGTGAGAATCCGACAAATAAAGTGAATTTTTTACTGTCGATGATTCGTTCTCCTTCCTCTGTCACCGCTGTCATCGCTTTGTTTGCCACCGTCATCTGCACACGGATTTCCTGTCCCGATTCTAATTCTACACGCTGAAATCCGCACAGACTGTAATTTTTTATTGCGTACACAGACTCTTCATCTTTGATGTAAATCTGCAGTACTTCTGTCACTTTACGGTCACCAGTATTTTTTATCACAGCCTCAACCTGAATATCTGAAGACGCATCAACCGAATTCAAAATTCTGGCATCCGTTACAACAGCTTTTCCATAAGTCAGTCCAAACCCAAACGGATAAAGAGCTTCTCCTTCCATATAGCGGTAAGTTCTGCCCTTCATCGTATAGTCTGTAAATTCCGGCATTCCATCCAGATTGCGATAGAAAGTAATCGGAAGCTTTCCGGAAGGTGCGTATTCTCCAAACAGAAGCTGAGCGATTGCCTTTCCGCCTTCTGCTCCCGGATACCATGCCTGCAAAATTGCCTGGGCATGTTCATCCGCATAACAAAGATCAATTGCACTTCCAGCCATCAACACTACGATCACCGGTTTTCCCACTTCCATCACACGCTCCATCAGCTCACGCTGTGGTTTTGGCAGCTGCAGATCTTTCTTATCTCCGGATCCCACATGATTTCCTTCATCCATCTCTTCGCCTTCGAGCGTTTCATCCAGCCCCACAACAAGAACAACGACATCACTGTTTTCCGCTGTGATGACTGCCTCAGAGAGACGATCCTGTTCCCATGCAAGTGCCTCTACACGGTCTCTGTAAAGATGACATCCCTCAGAATACAGCACACGCACATCATCTCCGACATAATCCTGAATGCCTTCCAGAATCGTCACATAACGGGATGCCGTTCCATAATAATTTCCATACAAAGGCACGCGGCTGTTCGCATTCGGTCCAATCACACCAATCGTCTTTACTTTTGTTTTATCGAGAGGCAGAATACCGTCATTTTTCAGCAATACGGCACTGTTTCTAGCTGTCTCCACGGCCAGATCTCTGTGCTCTCTGCACTCTACGACATTGTATGGGATATTGTCATATTCACTTCCATCAAATAATCCAAGCAGATATCTCGTTGTCATCAGTCGCTCACATGCCTGTGTAATTTCCTCTTCCGTCACAAGACCTTCCTGATAAGCTGCCATAATATGAAGATATGTATTTCCACAGTTCACATCACATCCTGCCTTTAATGCCATTGCTGCTGATTCTCTGGCATTGGAAGTCACGCCATGGTGTTCATGAAAATCCCGGATTGCCCAGCAGTCCGAAACGTAATGGCCCTCAAATCCCCATTTTTCCCGCAGTGTCTTCTGAATCAGTGTCGGACTTCCGCAGCATGGTTCTCCGTTTGTGCGGTTGTATGCCCCCATAACAGACTCTACATCCGCTTCCTTGACAAGCGCTTCAAACGCGGGAAGATACGTTTCCTCCATATCTTTTGGCGTCGCCTGCGCATCAAACTCATGGCGCAAATCTTCGGGTCCGCTGTGTACCGCAAAATGCTTTGCACAAGCTGCCGCTTTCATCACCTCGCCATCCCCCTGCAGACCATTTACAAAAGAAACGCCCAGGCGGGAAGTCAGATAAGGATCTTCTCCATACGTCTCATGTCCTCTTCCCCAGCGCGGATCACGGAAAATATTGACATTTGGTGACCAAAATGTCAGACCTTTATAAATATCGCGGTCATTATGCGCAGAATAAGCATTGTACTTTGCTCTTCCTTCTGTCGCGATCACATCAGCGATCTTCTCCATCTTCTTATCATCAAACATCGCAGCCATCGCAATCGCCTGCGGAAATACAGTCGCAAGACCTGCCCTTGCAACCCCGTGCAAAGCCTCATTCCACCAGTTATATGCCGGTACGCCCAGTCTCTGAATCGGTGCCGCATCATATTTTAACTGAGATGCTTTTTCCATTAAATCCATTTTCGCCACCAGAGCTTTCGCCTTGCGCTGTGCTTCTTTTCTGTCTCTCTTCATTTTCTCTCTCCTGCTCTACATAATAAGAACTTTCTATATAATAAAAAAAGTGCTATAGTTCTATTCCAAACTATAACACTCTCCTTGCTGAATTTATATAAAATAAACTGCTCTTTGTCTATAAATAATTATCCTTTTTCCCGAATATCTTTTCGGTATTGTGTAGGAGACACACCTACATACTTTTTAAATGCCAGGGAAAAATAGTTGTTGTCACGATAGCCTACCATACTGGCAATCTGTCCAGACTTAAAATTGGTCGTCTCCAGAAGCAGCTTTGCCTGCTCAATTCGTTTGCGGACAATGTACTCATTACAGCCTTCCCCGGTTACACGCTTAAACAATCTGGAAAAATAATTGGGCGTCAGATAAAAGGTTTCCGCAATGCTGGTGACAGAAATATCTCTGGAAAGATTTTCCTGTATGTAACGTTTTGTCTTACTTATAATCTCATTGGTATCATCCTTCTGACTGTCAAGAAGCGTCTCCAGAAATCTGCGCGTAATCTCACACGCTTCCCGCCGACCTGCATTCACCAGCGCCGTCATCAATGCATTTACCGCCTTACTCTTATCATCCCCCGAATCAACCAGATAAGAAAAATTTACGGAAGATGCAATTTCAAAACAACACTTTTTCAAATAAGCATCCGAAATATTGTAAGAATCTGTAGCCATACAGAAAGAATCAAATGCACGCATGACTTTCTCCGTATTTCCCACATTGCTACTCATGACCGTTTTCAATTCATTATAAATTTCCCGAAACATCTCAAGCCTGCTCTTTGTGACTTTTCGTTCCAGGACAGTCTGATATCCGTCCTTCTTCTGTTCCAGCAAAAGCATTGCCTCGTTATAGGAAATATGCAGCTGTGAAAAGCCTTCCACCTTGCCTCCCAATACGATTTTTACGTTGACATCACACTCCTGCTGCAGCAAACTGCTGATATCTTCTGCCATTCCTTCCAGTTCATCACTCGTCTCGGGAGAAAAAACCGCCGTTACTAAAATTCCATTCCCCGTCTCAAAAGTAACTCCCCGATTCTGCGCATCCACCACGCTGATCACCAGAGTTTTCATCGTGATTCTGGTAAAAGAAGCATTGTCATCATCGATTTTTCCATTCCAGTTAATCGCAGGAATTACCAGCATAATCTGCATCGGTGTCTTACTGTTACAATCGTATAACTCTTCGAGCATATGCAGATTTTCTTCGGATACTTCACGATTCATAATAAAATCATTCATCATTCCTTCCAGACGTGATTGCTCTGCGGTCCCCTTAATCCGGCTCATACGCTTTTCCACGACTTCCTTTTCCCGGGTTTCATCAAGAATTCCCACAAGTTTCTGTATGGTCTGAATCAGATATTCCTCATCTACCGGTTTTAATAGAAATTCATCCACACGCATTCGAAGACATTCTCTCGCATATTCAAAAGAATCATAGCCGGTCAGAACAATAATTTTTAAATCTTCATTTAATTCACGTATTTGCGAAATCAACTCCAGCCCCGTTACTTCTGTCATACGGATGTCCGTAATCATAATATCCGGTCTTTCTTCTTTAAATATTCCCAATGCCTCCTGACCAGAAGAAGCCATAAATACTTCCCCAATCCCGAGACGCTCCCAGGGAACTACCATGCGGATACCCTGACGGATAATTCTTTCATCATCCACGATCAATGCTTTATACATCTTGCTTATCCTCTTTCGATTTCACAGAATTTTCCAATGGAATGATCACTTCTACAGTCACACCTCCGGCCTCATTCGACTGGTAATGCAGACCATAATCGACACCATACAGCAGTTCAATGCGCCTGTTTACATTGCGCACTCCATATCCCATTGTCTCATCATACTCCGAAATATGACGATTCATATGATTGATTTCTTCTTCTGACATTCCCTGTCCGCTATCACAAACGGTAATAATCACATTTTTTCCCCGGCTGGTTACCGAAATCTCTACATGCCCATACTTTCCATCCTTAATTTTAATACCATGATAAATGGAGTTCTCTACCAGAGGCTGCAGTGTCAGTTTTGGAATCTTCACCCTTCCAACGCTGCCCGGATCTGAAATTTCATATGTCAGCACATCTCCGTAACGCATCTGCTGAATATACAGATAATTTTTGATATGGTTCAGTTCCTCGTCGAGAGAAATCACATCTCTGCCTTTACTCAGACAGATACGGTAATACGCCGCCAAAGCCTTTACCATATTGGATATCTCAGTGTTCCCATCCATAACGGCCTGCCAATGGATGCAGTCCAGTGTATTGTAGAGAAAATGCGGCTGTATCTGAGACTGAAGTGCATTAAAACGCATCTGATCTGCCTGCTTCTGCTCTTCTTTCACCTGCTGCATCAATTCCAGAATTTTTTCCATCATTACGTTAAATCCGACCGTAATACGCGCCATATCCGGATCACGCTTTGTCTCATCGAGACGCGCGGACAAAACACCTTTGGAGACAGTGTCAATCGTCTCCGCTACATTTTCCCACGGTTTATAAGCGATATGGATCATATGGGAAGCAATTTTCAAAATCAAAACCACCCAGATCAGAACCACAATCACCAATACCACAATACTGAACAGATTGTCACGACACATTGCATACAAGCTGATATTTGTCATATACATATAATTCCAGTCTTTGAGTTTTTTATATACATTCAGTTTTCCATTCTTCCAATAGCAGCCTTGTTCGCCCCGTATTGCGGATACATTCATCTTTGTTCCGATTTTGTCCTTGTCAGAACACGATATCACCGTTCCGTCACTGTACAGAAAATAATTGACCGTATCCAGATTGTTGTCCGCATCTGCGATCAGCTGACCAAGCTGCGGGTCATCGATATTCAGATACAAGGTCCCGATAAATTTATTTAACTGCTTATTTGAAAAAACAGGCTGATAGATCATCAATGCATATTTTCCGGTTCTGCTGAAAGCGGTATTGTAAGTCATGGTTTTCATGCTGGTGCTTTTTCTGGAAAAACGAAGACTTGTATTCATATCCTCCATAAGCTGATTTTGAATACCTACTTCACTGTTATTGGTAGCACTTCCCTTAATGTATTTTTTCTTACCATCTTCCGAGATGATACCAATAAAATTCATGTTTTCCCACATGATATAAGCATTTTCCAGTGTTTTCTGCATCGGGGCATAATGACCATATACTTCTTCTCTCTGCAGGTACTCCTGCACATCCGAGTCTACCATCAATGTCCATAAAATCCCCTGATACTGTTCAAAGTTATATTCTGTATTATGAACCATTGTCCCTACTTTTTCTTCCACCAGACGCTGTGACGAAGAGATAATGGAGCGGACAGAAAAAAACAGAGAAAGACTCATAATCAAAGTCATGGACAGAATAATCGCAACTGAAAAAAAGACACACATTTTTTTGTCAAATTTCCAGCTGTGATATAAGGTTTTGATTCTCTCTCTCAGACTTTCTCTCTTCATATGAGTATTTCCCTGTTTACCTTTTATTTTCTAGTTATTAGTGATGGAACAGACGAATTCCTGTAAATGCCATAACCATATTATACTTGTTGCAGCACTCAATGACAAGGTCATCTCTCACAGAACCGCCTGGCTCTGCAATATATTTTACACCGCTCTTATGCGCACGCTCAATGTTGTCGCTGAACGGGAAGAACGCATCAGAACCTACTGTCACATCGCTCATCTGATCAAGCCATGCACGTTTCTCTTCTCTTGTGAATACTTCCGGTTTCACTTTGAAGATTTTCTGCCATGCGCCTTCTGCCAGAACATCCATATATTCCTCACCAATGTATACGTCAATCGCATTGTCTCTGTCGGCACGACGAATGTTGTCTACAAACTGAAGTCCAAGTACCTTCGGAGACTGACGAAGGAACCAGTTGTCTGCCTTCTGTCCTGCCAGACGGGTACAATGTACACGAGACTGCTGTCCTGCGCCAATACCGATTGCCTGTCCGCCTTTTACGAAACATACAGAGTTGGACTGTGTATATTTCAGCGTGATCAGAGAAATCTTCATATCGATCTTGGCAGCTTCCGGAAGATCTTTGTTCTCGGTTACGATATTGGAAATCAGTTCATCGTTGATTGCCAGTTCCTGTCTTCCCTGCTCAAATGTCACACCGAATACTTCTTTGTGCTCAATCGGAGCCGGTTTGTAGTTCTCATCAATCTGGATGACATTGTAATTGCCGTTTTTCTTCTGTTTGAGAATCTCTAAAGCCTCTTCGGTATATCCAGGAGCGATCACACCATCCGAAACTTCTCTCTTGATCAGAGAAGCAGTGTCTTTGTCACAGACATCAGACAGAGCAATAAAATCACCAAAAGAAGACATTCTGTCTGCGCCTCTTGCTCTTGCATATGCACATGCGATCGGAGACAGATCACCCATGTCATCCACCCAGTAGATTTTCTTCAGAACATCGTCCATCGGAAGACCAACTGCGGCACCTGCCGGAGATACATGTTTAAAAGAAGTAGCTGCCGGAAGTCCTGTCGCCTGTTTCAGCTCACGAACCAGCTGCCATCCATTGAACGCATCCAGAAAGTTGATATATCCTGGTCTTCCGCTGAGCACCTGAATCGGAAGATCCTCTCCGCCTGCCACATAGATTTTAGACGGTTTCTGATTTGGGTTACATCCATATTTTAATTCTAATTCTTTCATGATACCTCTCCTTACTGGTTCTTGTTTACAATCTTGGATTCATAAGCGCCTGTTTCAATATCAATATAACGAACAAATAAAGATACCTTATTCTCTTCATTCAGGCTGTTCCACAGCATCTCTGTGAAAGCATCCATATCGTCCGGAATCTCTACGAGCTTTGGCTCACCCTCAAAGCTTGGAAGCGGATTACCGTCACACATATAAGTGTGGATAAAGTGTCCCTCTCCCGCTACAGGGTTTTCGTATGCGAATGTATAACGGTTGCAGGCTTCTGGATTGCCATTGTTGCTCTTCAAAATAGACATTGCATAATTGTATGTTCCATTTTCCACATGCATGATACCGGAAATTCTCGGTGTATAATTAGGGCCGTCCGGCTCAAACTCTCTGCATCGCAAAGACTGTTCAAAAGTCAGCTGTTTGTCCATTCCCTCATAAATCGTATCTGTCTGATCACCATTCGTTACAATCGTTTTGTTGCCCAGAACGCGTACCGGTGCATAAATGATCAGACTTGGATCTTCCAGTTTGGAAGGATCAAATGCCTGTGTGCGGATTCCTTTTCCTTCTTCAACAAAAATACGATTGCGGCTGTTGGAACTTCTTCCCATAATAAAGTATGCAGTCACTGCTTTTTTACCATCTTTGCTTTTTCCGATTACGATTCCTCTTCCAGGATAAGCATTTCCCTTTAATTCCTGTTCCAATGATAACATCTGCATAGTATTTTCTCCTTTCTTATACAAAAAACCGTCTGGGTAACCCACAACGGCTGCCCAGGCGGTCGGCATCATCTCGCTGTACTCCCTGTAGGTACCCCTACTTCCGCCAGTCATACAGCAACTATCCTTATACTACATGAAATATTTTCGAATTTCAAGTCTTTTCCAAAGATTTTCAGATACGAATTAAAAATACGTTACTGTTCACAGTAACAAAAATACACAACCGAAGATATCCATCAGGGATACTGTGCCTTCAGTTCATCAATCTGCGTCTGGATATCTGCTTTCATCTGCAGCCATGCGTCTGCATGTTCTACATAATATTTCGGACAATTTTTGCCGGTCACATCATAATGGCGAATCACATTTTCTATACGAATATCAAATCTTTTGCACAGCCATGCCGTCAGTTCTACCACCGAACGGTAAGTTGCCTGTGTAAACTGTCCCGTTTCATCCGGGTGACAGCATTCAATTGACAGCGTATCACTGTTTCGGGAATTGCTTGCATAAGAAATCTCGCTGCTCGGGATGCACTGCACAATTTCCCCATCCAGACCAATCACAAAATGGCTGCTGACTTTATTATCCTGTGTATCCTTCAGGCTTTCAAAATAATTGCGGTTGGCAATAGCCGTTGAACCAGGATTTGCCGTATAGTGAATCACAATTCCATTGATCTCGCTGATTGGAATGCCCGGACGGGAATAAGGATTCTGTGTCAAAAGCTCCACATCAATCGGCGGTGCTCCTTCCCAGTCCTCTGATGTGGCCGTACTTTGTATTTCTGCCAGCCTGGCAGCTTCCCGCTTTTTTGCTGTCCGAAACAAAAACATTCCTAGCAATCCCAGCACAGCAACAAAAAGAGCGCACAGGAGTATAATGCTTATACTCCTATTGCGCTCTTCTATACGCTTTTTACTTTGATGTGTTTTTCTTCTCCTCGTATCCGAATGTCTCTTCTTACTCATCTATACTGTAATTAGGAGCTTCTTTTGTAATATGAATATCATGAGGATGAGATTCTTTCAGCGCTGCTGCTGAAATCTTCACAAATCTTCCATTTTCTTTCAAAGTAGGAATATCCGGTGCACCGCAATATCCCATACCGGAACGGATACCACCAATCAGCTGGAATACGGTATCTTCCACATGTCCTTTGTATGCAACACGTCCTTCTACACCTTCCGGAACCAGCTTCTTCGCATCCGACTGGAAGTAACGGTCTTTGCTTCCGTTCTCCATCGCCGCAATAGAGCCCATTCCACGATATACTTTATATTTTCTTCCCTGATACAGTTCAAATGTTCCCGGACTTTCGTCACATCCGGCAAAAATACTTCCCATCATACAAACATCTGCACCTGCTGCGATTGCCTTTGTCATATCACCAGAGTACTTGATTCCACCATCTGCAATAACAGGAATTCCATATTCTTTTGCAACTTCATAGCAGTTCATAACTGCTGTGATCTGAGGAACACCAATACCTGCAACCACACGTGTCGTACAGATAGATCCAGGTCCAATACCCACTTTTACAGCATCTGCACCAGCCTCGATCAGAGCTCTTGTTGCCTCTCCAGTTGCAATGTTACCTGCGATCAGCTGTACATCTGGGTAATTGGCTTTAATTTCTCTCACTGTTCTAAGGATGTTCTCGGAGTGACCATGGGCAGAATCTACAACAATCACATCTACATTTGCTTTCACAAGAGCGTCTACACGTGCCAGTACGTTGGATGTAATACCAACGGCAGCACCGCAAAGCAGACGACCCTGAGAATCCTTCGCAGACAATGGATATTTAATCTGTTTTTCAATATCTTTGATCGTAATCAAACCTCTGAGATTGTAATCCTCATCTACAATCGGCAATTTTTCCTTACGGGCTTTTGCCAGAATTTTCTTTGCTTCATCCAATGTAATACCTACCGGTGCTGTGATCAGACCTTCTGATGTCATGGATTCTTTGATTTTCTTTGTAAAATCCTCTTCAAATTTCAAATCACGATTAGTGATGATACCAACCAGTTTTCTTCCTTCTGTGATCGGTACACCGGAAATTCTGTATTTTGCCATCAGTTCGTTAGCATCCTGCAGTGTATGCTCTGGTGACAGATAAAATGGATCTGTAATAACGCCATTCTCAGAACGTTTTACTTTATCAACCTCATCTGCCTGCTCTTCAATACTCATATTCTTATGAATAATACCAATACCGCCCTGTCTTGCCATAGCAATCGCCATG
>JAUNPJ010000063.1 GCA_030536755.1 Eubacteriales bacterium
TTTATATGAAATTTTCAAGGTTCGCATGGGGTATACCTTTTGACACCCGAATCATTATATAAGATATCTGCCGGAAATGGAAGATGCACGTGGATAAATGGACATTTCAGTTTTAACTGCAAAAAAAGCAAAATAGATGTTCTTATTTCTGTAAACAGACCGTTTATCGTAACCGAGATTTGAGCTATAATAATGCCATAAGCTTAGGGAAAGGAAGATGCATATGACAATAGAAGAACGAATCAAAATGTGTCTTTTGATTGAAAAGATGCACGAACACAAAGCTTACAGCGAAAAGCTTGGTCTTGAAGATATGTCAAGATTTCATGGTAAAAGAATTGAAGGCGAGGAGGAGAGGAAAACATGTTAACGTTACTATTTATCATCCTGATGTTTCTTATATTTGGAAAACTGATTGGTTTTGCTGTGAAGGCAGCATGGGGAATATCAAAAATCATATGTACCATTGTACTGCTTCCACTATTTTTAATAGGACTTGTTTTTGCCGGTTTGATTGGAATTGCACTTCCGATTCTGTTAGTTGTGGGAATTGTTTCACTCATAATTCCGAAGCATATGTAAGATAAGAATTGAAAAACATCCAAAAAGGAAAGAGGCACTGTACAGCACAGTTTCTCTTTCCTTTTCATAAATTTTTTCTCTTCAATTTTCTATATTTATCCCAGCAGTTTTTTCAGATCTTCCTCTGGTGTGGAAATCGGCGCGATATTATAATGTTCCACCAGATTATTGAGTACATTCGGTGAGATAAAGGCCGGCAGGGATGGTCCAAGCAAAATATCTTTGATTCCGAGATGAAGCAGTGTCAGCAGGATACAGACAGCCTTCTGCTCGTACCAGGACAGTACCATGGAAAGAGGCAGGTCGTTCACACCACAGTCAAACGCCTCTGCCAGAGCAACCGCAACCTTGATCGCGCCGTAGGCATCGTTGCACTGTCCCATATCCATCAGACGAGGAAGCCCGCCAATGGTTCCAAAATCTATATCATTGAAACGGTATTTTCCGCAGGCAAGCGTCAGAATCACGCTGTCATCAGGCACCTGTTTTACAAATTCTGTATAATAACTTCTTCCTTTTCGAATTCCGTCACAGCCGGCCACAAGGAAGAAATGTTTGATCGCACCTGCCTTCACGGCATCAATCACCTTATCCGCCACAGAAAGAATCGTTCCATGACCAAATCCTGTCATCAATTTCTTTCCACCGTTGATTCCGGTAAATTCTTTATCCGTTTCATATCCGCCAAGCGCAAGTGCTTTCTCAATGACCGGAGTAAAGTCCTTATCCTCTCCGATGTGTACCATTCCCGGATATGCCACCGCCTCTGTTGTGAAGATTCGGTCTGCATAGCTTGCTTTCGGCGGCATCAGGCAGTTCGTCGTATAGAGAATCGGAGCCGGAAGGTCTGCAAATTCCTTCTGCTGGTTCTGCCATGCCGTACCAAAGTTACCTTTCAAATGTTTGTATTTTTTCAGTTCTGGATATGCATGAGCCGGAAGCATCTCCCCATGTGTATAAACGTTGATTCCCTTTCCTTCGGTCTGCTCCAGAAGTTTTTTCAGATCATAGAGATCGTGACCGGTAATCACAATAAATGGTCCTTTTTCTACCGTAAGCGTGACTTCGACAGGCGCCGGTGTGCCAAAGGACTCTGTGTTTGCCTGATCCAGCATCGCCATACAAGTGAGGTTCACCTCTCCCACTTTCAAAACAACCGGAAGAAGCTGCTCCATCCCCCAGTCAGAACCCACCACACGAAGTGCTTTATAAAGGAAGGCATTGACAGTTGTGTCACAATATCCCAGCACTGCTGCATGATACGCATAGGCGGCCACACCACGAATTCCAAAAAGAATCAAAGATTTGAGAGAACGAATATCCTCATCAGCCTCCCATAATTGATTCATATCATAATCTTCTGCTCCTCCAAACTCTTTCTTTTTCTGCTGCACGTGCGCAGTCAGCTCCTGAATAGACGCATCATCAAAATTTACGTTTGTCAACGTTGCAAAAATTCCTTCCATCACCAGTTTGTTCAGCGCTGTGATATGCTCTGGTCTTTTTCCTTCCACTGCACGGGCCAGTCCAATGAGCGCTCCCGTCAGTTCATCCTGAAGTCTTGCAACCTCAGCAGTCTTACCACAGACACCTGCATTTCCCTTGCATCCGCTGCATCCTGCAGTCTGTTCACACTGAAAACAAAACATTTTCTGTTCCATCATAATTCCTCCTGTGAAATGATTTTGTATGTTCTCGCCATTTTTGAAAATGGCTGTTTGTTCTTGCTTTTACACGTATAATTTATTACACTAAGGGAAATATGTATGTTGGAAATCCAACAAGAAGGAATCTGCTATGAAAAATTTTGAACTCTTAAAAAAATGCCCTTTATTTCAGAAAATTGAAGAAAAAGAATTGTCTGCAATGCTGGACTGCCTCAATGCCAGAACGCTCACACTCGCAAAAAACGAGACCATCTTTCAAGAGGGAAGCAAAGCCACCTACGTCGGTCTTGTCCTGTCCGGCTCTGTCCAGATCGTACAAGATGATTTCTACGGAAACAGAAGCATCATCGCCGTTATCCACCCGCCGCAGCTTTTTGCAGAGGCCTTTGCCTGTGCCAACGTAGAACTTATGCCCGTCAGTGTCATTGCAGAACGTCCCAGCGAAATTATGCTGATCGACTGCAAGCGCATTCTCTCCACCTGTACCAACACCTGTATCTTTCATCAGCAGCTCATCAACAACCTGCTTCGCATCGTAGCCTCCAAAAATCTGCTTCTCCAGCAGAAAATTGAAGTGATGTCACAGCGCACGACGAGAGACAAACTGATGACCTACCTGCTGTCACAGGCAAAGCTCAAAAACAACAACGAATTTACCATCCCCTATGACCGACAGGCTCTTGCCGATTATCTGGGTGTGGAGCGAAGCGCACTCTCCGCAGAGATTGGAAAATTGAGAAAAGAAGGGGTGCTGGAGAGCACAAAAAGTCATTTTCGACTGCTGGAGTCGGAGAAACTTTCTTAAAAAATAGGATAAAGCTCCATTTTATTCAAAAAATAACAGCTGAATTTCGATTACAAAATCCAGCTGTTATTTTTATACTATGCTTTTAGAAGTCCTCGGTTTTCCAAATCGTCTGCCACATCTTTCAATCCGAACGCTTCCAGTGTCTGACGTGTCGGCACACCGTCTACCCATCCGCGTTCCGCATAATAATCTTTAATTGTCGCTTCAAATCCCTCTTTAGGATTATAATTTCTTCCTTCCGGATCTTTGCGCTCATACTGCATCGGCCAGAGCGCATCCACCTCATTGCCCCAGAAGTCATCTTTTGTCGTTGTATATCCATCGCGCACCCAGATTGCACGAATCAAATGCGTGATTCTGGATCCGATTCGATCCAACTCCTCCAAAGAAATCGGATTGCCTGTGACCGCCTCCAAAAATTCACTGCCGCCATGAGGACTATGGTATAACCAGTCTTCATAGTCACGAGTTTTTGTGATTGTACGATTTGTATAGGCGGCAAGACTTACACCACCCAGCATATTTCCAACTGCACAAACATGTAAACTGTCTACTACATTACAGTAATCTTCATGACGCACCACTGCATGAGCAACTTCAGGTCCCCAGTAAAATGGATCCAGAATCTTATTCGCACCTTTACCAATCCATTTTTCACGTACTTCTTCTGGTGTATCACTTGGATATTTAGACATTTTGCCCCACTGAAATTCCGGTTCAGATCCTGTTCTGTCACCTACTGCTGCATAAATAGAACGTCCCGGATTTGGCACATACTGACCGTGACCATGTTCCAGGCATCCCATATTTCCAGCTTTCGCATTGATACGTTCATAGATAAAACGAATCTTTTTACGATTTGGTCCGAATTCCTCATGATTGTAAATATATTCTGTTGCATACCGAAAACCATTTGCCAGAATATCGCCAAACCCCTTGCGATACGTAATCATTTCAAGGAACTTATCATTAAATTCTTTCGTTCCGAAAAGTTCCCAGGGAAGACCTGTATTTTCATCCGTCAGAATTCCAAAAAGGTATGCCTGATAAATCCAGTCTCCGCCAAGCAGTGAACCTTCAATATGTTCATTTTCGTCGAATTTTCCTCTGCATCCGTAAAGTGGAGCAAGAATACAGAAATCGTTCATATTCAGACCGAGATCATCCAGTGTCTGCGCAAAATTATAACTGTCGCATCCCAGCATCTTCTTTTTCCACTTATTATGAATGGCTTCCGGAATACTCCATCCGATATTAGAAGAGCAGATCACACTGGTATCCGGCTGCGAACCATCTTTAAAATGGAATTTTGTACGACAAAATACTGCACATCCTTCGCAGCCATTTGGTTTAATCTGCACTTCGCCTCGTCTGGCCATCTCCCGAAGCTGTGTCTCCGCGCCAACACTTCCAAAATTGCAGGCGGCAGTTTCTTCGAATGGCTTTCCTTCAATTTCCTTGCCATCAACAATACGTTTTTCTCCAATCTTGATCGCACTGAATTTTGCACGCTCTCTATTGATTTCAAGAAGTTTCATCGGTTGTGCTACATAAACAGGAGTATCTCCGTAAACAACAACCGCTTTCAACATCTTACTTCCCATAACAGCACCAAAGCCACCGCGTCCAAATACCTGGTTTGCTGCAACACTGACACATGCGGAAACAACAAGATTTTCTCCTGCAGGACCAATTGTGGCAGTCACAACTTTCTTATTATGCTTCCTGTAAAGAACTTCTCTCGTATTACGAGTTGTTTTGCCCCACAAATCCCAGGCATCACGGATTTCACAATGACCATTATAAACCCAGAGATATACCGGATGATCAGATTTTCCTTCTACAATAATAGCGTCAAAACCGGAACGTTTCATCATCGGCGCAAAATTAGCTGTTGTACCAAATGTAAAAGTATGAACCGGATGCCATACCGGAGATTTGCCTGCCACACATCCCTTCGCCGCCTGCATGGCACCTGTTCCGTTCAGGGGGCCGGATGTAAAGATTACTTTATTTTCCGGATCAAACGGTTTTACCTCAGGCCCAATTTCGTCCCAGTAAATCCTTGCTGCCATACCTTTTCCGCCCAGGTACATATCCTGATATTTCTCACTGGAACATGTTGTAATCTCTTTTGTTGTCAGATTAACACGCAATATTTTTCCCACATATCCATAAATCTTATCTGCCATACTACTCCACCCCCTCAATATACCCGGTAACAACGCCTTCAGGATCTGTGAAATAGGTAAGTGCTCCAAATGGACATGATTTTACACACTCTGGATCACCGCCGCACAAATCACATTTGAGAGCCTTCATCGTTGCCTTATTATAGGCGATACGTGGCGGATCATAAGGACAATGCTTCATACATTCCTGACATCCAATGCAAAGTTTTTCATTAATCACTCTTGCGCCTGTCACTTTATCCACATAAATTGCATTACACGGGCAGTAACGCATACACTGAGGATCTTCACATTGCAGGCACGGTTTCGCCAGATTATCCCATTCTTCAAATCGAATATTATCAACTTTAATACGACTCAGACTCGGTACTGCTGCACCTTCATGTGATAATACGCATGCGAATACACAGCTTGAACATCCCGCACACATCTTTTCATTTAATAACAACACGCCCTTTGTTCTTGGAACTTTGATTGGAAGCGCAAAAGATTTACGTGCATTGGCAGATGACGGACGTTTTGCATCTTTATCAATTGTGATTGCATCTTTTTTGCAATTTTCCGCACATGCACCACATAAAATACACTGATTTTTGCTTACACTCCATGTTTTCGTCTCACGATCCACAGTAAGTGCCCCTACAGGGCACTTTTTTGCACATAATCCACAATGAATACAATTTTCATTTACACATGGATACGGATCCATACCCTTCTTTTGTTTTTCAGACATTCTATAACCTCCCTGTTTGTTCCATTACCCTCTCAGATGTATATTAATGGAGGGAGAGCAACACCTATGAAATCTCACAAGTGCTGCTCTTGTTAAATAATGTACCGTATTATGATACAGATCTGCTTTTTTCTGCTTCAATCTCTTCTTTCGGAAAACGGAATCCAAAAATACCGATTACGAATGCTACTGCTGCAAAAAGTGCTCCAACCAAAAATACCTGATTCAGAGAAAGTCCCATGTTCATTGCAGCACCACAGATTGCTGTAAAGATACAGGAACCTCCTGTAGATGCAAACTGATACATACCCTGTGCCGACGGAATTTCTTCTGGCTTTAGTTCTGTCTGGAAGAACGCCGCATAGCAGGACTGTGTAATTGTCTGACCAATACCGCCGATACCCGTTGCAAGATACACAACAAAGAGTGCTGTATTTGGAGTCAGCATATAGAAGATAGCTAATCCCACCATATAACTGACAATCGCCAGCAGACCAAAGAAACGGAAACGCTGTTTGAACGCTTTTCCTACGAAACTTCCCAAAAACAGACCCAGAATAAACTGTACAATTGTCTGCGGCATCGTAACGGTTGAACTGACTGTTGCATCAAATCCCATTACTTGCTGAGCATACACAATACCATAGGCACCGATACATGTCGCGTAGGAAACAACCAGACACTGAATGATAAATGTTGTCCGAAAACGTTTTTTCGCAAACATACCAACGGGAACTGCCGGGTTTGCCTGTTTTGTTTCATACTTGATCAGGACAACTAATGTTACGATTGCCACAATTGGAAGAATAATACCGATTGCACTTGCAAATGCAAAAAGTTTGCCTCCAAGAGATAGCCACATGATCATACAGAATACAAATACTACCAGAAGCAGCAGACCAAGCCCATCCAGAGATACCCCTTCTCTCTTTGTATTCGGATAACTTGTAAGGAATACAATAACAGGAATGACAGCAAAAATACCGTAACAGATCCATGCCATGTTTAAAGAAATATTATCAACAACAAAACCTGCCAGGAGCGGTCCGATCAAAGCGCCTGCTGCAGATGCTGCTGCTAAATATCCAAAATATTTTGGACGCTCTTGCGGTGTTACGATAGATGCCATAATAGAATATGGTGCAGCCATATACAAGCCTCCCATAAAACCTGCCAGGGCATAAACAACACCAAATAATATAATATTGCTGATTGCTCCAAACAGGAATCGCAAAACAAACTGTGCAATCACAGCAAAAACAAGAACGTTTCTCGCTCCAAATTTTGCATTTAATGATCCGCTGAGCGGAAGTGCGATCATCATACCCATAGAAGCAATCGCTGCATACACTGCATAATAATCCATAGCTTCCATTTTGGTCAGCACTGATGGCAAAATAACATTGCTGCTATAGCTGGCCCCCAACGACGTGATCATCAACAAAATGGTAGCTACGATCAGCAAGCCTTTTTTCGATTCATTATTTGCACTACTCATAAAAAACCCCCTTCGTGAGTAAAATTCTCATCACTTTCATTCAAATTAGAAAAGAAAATTCGCTGCAATTATCTCGCATTTATGTTTTATTATTATAAAAGTATTGCTAATTATTTGAAATACGCAAAAATAATAATCAATAATACATAATGCTAAGTATATATCAGAACTGAAAACCATGATAAATTGATTATATAAACGAAAAGAAAAGAAGCCGCAATTGTCTATTAAAAATGTATAAAATTTAAGGAGGTTAACTATGAGTTTAGAATCCCGTACATACAAAGCTGCAATTTACAAAGAGCCTGGAAAAATTGAAATTGTAGAAAAAACATTACCACCATGTGGTGACGATGACATCATCGTAAAAAACCTTTATGCAACAATTTGCGGTGCTGACTATAATGCTTACAGAGCAGACGGTGATGCTCAGCAGGTTTGGAGAAATCATGAATTCGGTCATGAAATGGTCAGTGAAGTCGTAGAAATCGGCAAAAACGTAAAAGGGGTAGAACTCGGAGACTGGATTTTCCCAAATCTTGGTTATGCATTCCACGATCGTGGTCGTATGGCTACTGTCGGAGGCTTCTCAGAATATCTGTATTTGCCCAAATTTACACTAGAAGGCGATTTCAATATTTCCAGTGCTGACGTACAGCCAAGTGCGATCAAACTGGATAAAACACTTGGTATCAAAAACCTCTGCCTCTTAGAACCATTTGCAGTCGGAACAAAAGCTGCCAAAAGCCTTATTGGCCGCGGAACAACCGCAGTTGTAATCGGTGCCGGTATCATTGGACTTTCTACAGCAATCATGCTCAAATATTATGGTTACGAAAAAATTATGGTGATTGATTTCTCTGAGTTCCGTCTCAGTAACGCAAGAGATTATGGCATGCTGACATGCAATCCAAGCAAGGAAGATGTCGAAAAAGCTTTATTCGAAACATTTGGCACAAGACCAGCATATGGCGGTATGAAATGCTGTGCAAGCTGCTTTGTCGATGCAATCGGCATTCAACCATGCGTCGATTACTTCACAAAATATGCAGGCTACGGTGCAACACTCTGTATCGTAGGTGTTCATCACAAGCCAGCACAGTTTGATGCAGTCAGTGTCTGCTACAATCAGCAGTGGATCAAAGGCTGCGGAACAGGCACATATAAAGATTCTTTCGATGACATCTGCGATATGATCCGAAAAGGTGTCGATTTATCACCATTAGTCACTCAGGAATTTACATTAGATCAAATCTGTGACGCGATGGAAACACATGGAAATGTTGAAATTGCTCAGAAAGTTGCCATTTCATATTTATAAACGCCTACAAAAAAGAAAAGGTCCATAAGGCCTTTTCTTTTGTATTTATTTGAATCTATTTTTTCTTCAATTCCTCGATTTCCCACAGACTGGCTGTACCATAATCAATATATAACACCTGTCCGCTCATATAACTGAAAATCTGACTTCCAATCGCAACAAGAGGATAACCCATTTCTTCCGGAGAAGCCCATCGCCCATTCCAGAATTCCAGACTGAATTTTTCCAGAATTGCCTGCCCCTGTGCAGCATCTCCTGTAATTGATTTATTGAAATTTTCCGTCAGCCCCGTTTTTGTCATGCCAGGAGCAATGGCATTGAGGCGAATCTTTCTTTCAATAAATTCAGGGCTGTGACATTTTGCAAATACATATGCATTCTGGCATTTTTTAGCAAATACATATCCATCGTTAGTACAGTCTGGATGAGCTTGATACCAGGAAACAGCCTCTTCCCAGCTTGCTGTATTCATCACTGCAAGACAATCATCCAAACTCGATCTCCAGTCCTTTCCTCCATCAGAAGAAATAAACGTCACAGATCCATTGTCTACTATACATGTCAAAAGCTGTTCTGTCATATATTTAAAACTGTAAAAGTTTGTCAACTGAACTTCCAACGCATTGGTTTTTCCCAGATTATTCGAAATTCCATGACAAATAAACAGCGCATCTATCACATCTGGCAATTCTTTGATTACGGCATCCACACCTTCTCTGGAATTAAGATTTGCTTTTATTTCTTTTGTAACCGCAAAATCCAAAGTTTTACTTCTGGTTGTTGCATAAACATTAGCTCCCAGCTCCACAAGTAATTTTGTCGCTGCATACCCCATACCAGAACCAGCCCCGGTAATGACAACATTCTTGCCTTGATAGCCAAATAATTCTTTTATATTCATACTGTTTTCCTTTCCGTACACATTAATATTTAATCATGACTTTCAATGATTCTGCAGATACTCCGGCTTTTTTGATTGCCTCCTCTAACTGGTCATGTGGATACACCTGCGTAACTAATTGTTCCAGGTCAAATTTTCCAGAACGCATGATGTCCAGACATAATTCTACATCCTGCGGCTGATATCCGCCGCTTCCCTGTATCCTCTTAGAAGCATAAGTCAAAGTCAGAATATTCACTGTCAACGGTTTGTGATGCAGTCCTACAACCGTAAATACGGAATTCAGTTTTCCATTCTGCTCAAAAAAATTAAACGCATCATCAGATCCAGTCGCATCAATATAGATATCCGCACTGTTGGTCAGCCCCATAACTCCAAATCCCTGGCCCAGTTTTGCAATCGCTGCTTCTTTTAAATCTTCTTCTCGCGATGAACAAGTCAAAAATCCCATTTTCGCAGCAATTTCCAGACGATAGGTAGAACGATTAACCAGCATGACCTTTTCGCAGCCTAAGTGCTTTAATGTAATAGCACTTGCCATACCGATAAGACCTGCCCCAAATACTATTGCCGTTTTTCCAGGTGCAGGCTCAGATAATACGGCAGCTCTGGCTCCTACTGTGAATGGCTCCAGCATCGCTGCAACGGAATCAGAAATACAATCATCAATCTTATATACACTGTGATTCAACTTGCAGTTCGGAATATGTACATACTCTGAGAAGCCGCCCACAGTAGCAGAACGGGTACGATCATCTTTACAGGTCATAGGATACGGATATACACGATCACCTTTAGCAATCCCTTCTACATTTTTTCCAACTTTGACAACCTCACTGACCATCTCGTGACCAAACTCAAATCCAGGGAAAATGCGGATTGAAGTACCATCCTGGCGATAAGCCGTAATGTCCGAACCACACACACCTGCATAAAGATTTTTCACAATGATATCATTGTCTCCACATACCGGTAATGGAATCTCCTTCAATTCAATATTGCCCGGTCCGTTGTAAATATAACCTTTCATTTAATTTCTCCTTTCCTTTTAATAATTTGATTTTTTTATATAATATTTTAAATTTTCTGAAAATATAGACTTTTTATGTTTAAAAGAAAGTATAAATACTTAGTTTTGCGTATTACTTATGAGACTATTTAGCGATATAATATTAAAAACTACTATATTTTACTTGTTCAAATATTGAATCAATAGTATTAGGGGGACTCTATTATGAACAACAAAAATACTAATATTTATGAAGACGTGTATCATATCGTCTTAAACAGCGGCAATGTCCACAAATGGAAAGATTTCTCCATTAACGTTTTACATTTACTGTCATCGAGCTGTCAGTTCGATCAGGCAAGAATTTATTTTTTTAATGGCAATGGAAAAATCTGTGATCAATACCTTATCGGAGTCGACAAAAGATGGGCAAATGCTTACCACGAATATTACTCCAAAATCGAGGGCGGCCGTTACAATGCTTACTCAGAGATTAACGAAAACTTACGCCCACTTGCCCAGAAAATAAGTGTAAGAACCTGGGATGGATATAACATTGCAAATAATGAATTTTACCGGGATTACATTGTGCCTCAGAACATAAAATCCAGTTTAGGTTTTACATTTTTTGATGTCGGAGGCAGTGCAAAGGCAGTTTTTATGTTAGATCGAATGACTCAT
Source organism: Eubacteriales bacterium (assembly GCA_030536755.1). Classification (GTDB taxonomy): domain Bacteria; phylum Bacillota; class Clostridia; order Lachnospirales; family Lachnospiraceae; genus JALFVM01. The sequence continues at coordinate 11,393 of JAUNPJ010000063.1, forward strand.
ATCCCTTTTTCTGAGCGTGAACTGCAGCTTTTACATTTAGCATATCCCCAGTTAAATAACCTGCATAAAAATTTTTTCAGCCACTGCAGCAATGTAAACAAACTGGAAAATGTTGACTGGAAGACCACAAGTCTTACTGCTCGTGAAATTGATGTGACTATCTTGTTGTGTCAGGGTGTTTCACCGAGTAATATCAGCAAAAAACTTCATATTACACAACCAACAGTCAACAAGCATATCTCTCATATTTATGCTAAACTCCAAGTATCAAATCGCCAGGAATTACTTGTCCGAATTTTGAATGACTAATCATATTTGCTGACCTGATATAACAGATATTTACTTTCTAATTATTATTATATAAAGATATCTTTGTTTATAAATGATTAGAATTATGGATAAATAATACGCATTTTTGATAATTTCGTATCTAAACATCTGCATGCTATACTATTTTCAGAAAAGGAAACAACTTAATTTTACATTAATCAAGCAGTTTCCCAAATAAAGCAACGTTGCGTATAACGTTATTACGAAAGGAGATTTTATAATGGCAGAGCAGAAAAAGAACAGTATCCCAATGCAGGCAGTAGAAGTAGGTCGTAAAACTGTATGGCATCTTCAGAAAATGAAAGATGAAGGCAAGAAAATTTCTATGGTGGGAACCGCTTATCTGGATCCTATGTTCACAATGATGTGTGAAAAAGGCGGTGTTGACCTTGTGCGTTATACATGCCCAGGAGAAAACAGTGCTATGCGTGCGGAGAACATCAAATGGTGGACAAGAATGCAGCGTAAAATGGCTCCGAATATCTGTCTGAACGCAGTAATGCAGACACAGCAGTATGCTGATCCTGTTACAGCAGTAAAAGAAGCATCTGAAATTCTGGCAGATGGCGCTGACTCCGTTATGCCTATGGGTGTTACAAATGAAGTATTAAAAGCAATGACTGATAATCATATTGCCGTATACGGTCATGTTGGATGCCTTTCCGGATGGCAGACCGCTCGTTTCGGTGGATACCGCCGCGTTGGTAAAACAGCTGAGGATGCAATGAATATCTTCCGCCAGGCTTATGAATACCAGGAATTAGGTATGTGTGGTATGACAATCGAAATGACAAATAAAGAAGTCAGCACTGCAATCGCTAAAAAACTTCGCATTCCTGTAATTCAGGTAGCAGCGGGCGGAGATTGCGATGGTGCCGAAATGGTTATCTTCGATCTTCTTGGAATGATGCCGCCGGAAATGATGGCAGGACATGCGAAAGTTTATGCGACTGTATTGTCAGACGTTATCAAAGGCTGTGCAACATACAATCAAGAAGTAAAAGAAAACATTTATCCAGGTCCAGAAGTTGGCTGGAGCATGGATGAAGCAGAACTCGATAAATTCATGAATGAACTTGAGTCCAAATATTAATATCATATGATGAATCCCTATACATCCTGCAAAGGTGCTGCTCATTTGATCGGCACCTTTGTTTCTTTTCTATTTGTTTTATCTTGTAAAAAAACTCCCTTGCAATTTACAATCACAAGAGAGTTTTCTACACATCTTTTATCACGTATATACTTTTCCAGGATTATTATCCAAGTTTGGTCGGCAGTTTGCTCTGAAGCTCATAGCTGTAAGAATAGATTTCAAAAATATTTCCAAATGGGTCTTTTGCAAATGCAATTAAATACTCAATGGTATGTCCCATAACGTCTGTACATGGCATTACCTTTGTAGGTGTTACTCTTTCACCGCCATTAGCAATGACTTTTTCAATCAATTCATCTACATCGGGCGTCTGAACGCCAAAATGGAAAATACCATGACGGTCATAATCAAAATCATCACCCGGATCATATCCATGCTCAAACTCAAGAAGTTCTACACCAACGCTGTCCTGTGTAGTCATATGCGCCAGTTTGAATGAGCCGAATTCTTTTCCATTTCTTCCATAAAGGATTCTTGTGAAGTCCTCCGGATCTCCACTATCTTTAACCGAAAATGGTCCCGCAATATGATTCCAGCCCAATACATTTTTATAGAAATCAATCGCTTTTGTAACATCACTAACAGAAATTCCTACATGTGAAAAATTTGTTGTCAAAGTTGCCATAATGTTCTCCTTTCTCTACGCACAATAGTTATTTTCTAAATTTATTTTATTCTATATCTAATCCAAGGTAAATTATCAAAAATGAGCATATAAAATACCCATTTTATACCGTTTATGCTGACAATTTTCCATATCGAAAAAAAAGGATGGGCTCTACTCCCATCCTTTGCACACATCAATCCACTCCCGATATCCGGAATACTTCTCCAGATCTTCCATTGTCATCTCGATCGCGCTGTTGCTGCTTCCGCATGCCGGAAAAACAGTCTCAAAGCGTTTCAGCGATTCGTCAAGATAAACCTCCACATTTTCCTTCACTCCAAACGGACAGACACCGCCCACGGCATGACCAATCAATTCTTCCACTTCATCAAACGCCAGCATTTTTGCCTTTTTCCCAAACTGCGCTTTGTACTTTTGATTATCGATTTTGGCATCTCCTGCCGCTACAATCAGGATTGGATGATCCTCCACCATAAAAGATAGTGTTTTGGCAATTCTCTGCGGTTCGCAGTGCAGCGCTTCTGCCGCAAGCTCTACAGTTGCGCTGGACACTTCAAATTCCAGAATGCGCTCCTCCATCCCAAACTGTCTGAAATAATTTTTTACTCGTTCGATTGACATATCTTATGTTACTTCCTTTCTTTTCTCATTACTGTGCAAGCTGCATGCCAAGGAAAATTCCGCCAAGACAAAGTACAACGCTTGCTACCATATAAAATCCTCCATATGTATAGTTTCCGTTTTGAAACAGCATATAGGACTCCAGAGAAAACGTAGAAAATGTAGTAAATCCACCACAAAATCCCGTTTTCAAAAATAATATGGTATTGGGTGACAGATTCTTTCGCACAGCCACACCTGCGATATAACCAATTGCGATCGCTCCCAGAAAATTCGTCACCAGCGTCAATACCGGAAAATCACCTTTCCACGGAAGAAGACTGATGGCATACCGAAGCATAGCTCCAAGTCCTCCTCCGAGACCAACAACCAAAAAATTCATATGTCCCTCCCCCTCGTCTCTATAAGTTCAATTGTTCTTTAACAGCACTGCCAATTCTGGATAATACTCTCCGTTATCTCTAATCAGCCAGCGTTTGAAGGCAGTAAAAGCAGAAGAAGATTTTAATTCCTTTTTTATCAAAAATAACAGGTCTTCTTTCTCCTCTCCTTCAGCCTCCTGATATTCTCGTACACTGTCTTTAAAGTCATGCAATTCTTTTCTAAGCTTCTTACGAATTACTTTTGCCTCTATTTTTTTCTGAGGTGTTGTTCCATAATATACATCCTGAAGAAGCTGTATCGTATTTAACACTTCCTCTTCTGTACTTAATGCTTCAAACTGTAATTGCTCATCTGTACCAAAATATCCAGTTTTACGAAATGCAATCAATTCATCTACATCTCTTTTTGTACAATCTAATATTGGCTCATATTTAGCCAACTTTGTATTGTTACAATGTGCACATGACCATAACAAATTATTCCAATCATACTTCAAATCAATATTTTCATGATGTGAAGTCAAATGTTCAATTTGATAGGATGTAGCCTCTTTATTTTCACATATATAGCACTTTCCGTAAAACATCTCAATCAATGCTTCATTCACTTCTTTTGTGTTATAACTGCTTTTTCTCATTTTTGCATTTTGCAATGCTTCTATAGCACATTGCGCTTTCTGTGTATCTTTACGTTCAAATTTTATCATTATTTTTTCTGCTGCCTTCTATTTCCTCAACCATTTGTTTCACATCTCTTGCAATACCTGTTGGAATATTTTTTAATTGCATTCGAATCTGTGCACGTTCTGCTCTCTCATCTTCGGTTGGATTTTTTTTCTCCATAAGCTGCTGATATCTCTTTATCCTGAATTTTAATTCTTCTGAGTACTCATCGGCATTAAAATAACTTTCTGCCAGCTCATCTGATGAATAGAAAGAAAGATTTTCTAATTCTACTCGATTCTCCAAATCGTAGCATTTTGCATTTGAAACAGAAGTAAGAATGTATGGAGAGTGCGTAGTAATAATAAACTGAAGTTCCGGAAAAAACTTTGTCAAAAACGGAAGTATTTTCTTCTGCAATTCAATATGCAAATGCGTTTCCAATTCATCAATTAATACGATTCCCTCCACATCATAACTGCTCAGATGATCTTTTAACAGCCAGTTCTTATCCATTCTGAGCATTAAATCAGACACAATATTAATTAATGAAGAGTATCCATCGGACAATTCATTAAAACGAAAAGCCTCTCTTCCCTTTTCATGAATTTTAAAGTCATATTTTTTATAATCATATTCCAGAAAAACAGATTCGTCATCTAACAACACTCGCAATGCCTCTTCAAATCGATTAAACCACTCTTGAATTTGATTGACGACGCACGTATCTCCTTCATTTCTGGCATATGACTGCTGCGTCTTTAAATGAACCATGTACTTAAGTAATAAATTTCCCGGTTTAGACTTTACATCATAAAATTTCTGAAGTTGAATATTGGAAACTCCATTTGCAAGTTCTATCGTTGTTTGCCTATTCGCAGGAAAGAAAGCAGTTATAAAATCCCCATTCTTATACAGCCTATCTAAATCTTCGCCCCGATTAAACTTCAGTTCTATTCCTTTGCTATATTTTGATAAAGCTAAATTCGAATTTATAGCCAAATATTCTTCAATCGCCAACAACAACGTAGTTTTACCAGAACCGTTTTTTCCGGTAATAATCAAATGCTGCTTTTCTTCAGGATTTAATTGTATAACAATATTTGATAAATTTCTTAATTTTTCAATATGAACTTCCGTAATATAGTGCTTCATCATCTTTCCCTTCTAACATTTCACACTTAATTTATCAAAATCCAAACATCTCACACACCTGATGCAGGCGCTCATAAAATTCCTCATAAAAATCCTTCGTGTACGGTGCCTGATAAAAGGTTCTGAGAACATACATATTCAGCACGCGAATCTGCTCCACATTGAGTTCCGGCATCGCCTCTCCGCATGTTACAAGAAACTGGTGCCAGTCCCAGATATATTGCTCGTATTTTTTCAGATCCGGTGTATCCAGCCATTTCTTCACCTTAATTTTGGTCCGGTCTTTTTTCGCACACTCATGGATCTGAAGGAAATAGCGAAAACCATTTTCCTCATAAATACGTCCAAGCGGAAACATACGGCAAATTCCCGGACGAAGGCTGTGAATCGTACAGCGCCCATTTTCATCCAGAAAACTGCAGGCATCTGTATCCTCCTTCATTTTCAAATGCGGAAGAATCACGCCATCCACCATACTCAATTCCAGATTCTCTTCGACAAGCATCTCGAAGCGTTTTTCGAGCCCCTTTACCAGTCGATGCACATCCATCGGATCCAGAACAATGGATTCTCCCATGCCGTGACAGCAAGCAGAACATCCCTTGCAGTCCTGGCAGTCTGCCTTCACCATATCACTCGATGTATAGAGTCTTCCATCCGATATTTCCTCTAAATTTACATCTCTTTTCATAACACGCTCCTTCTCTTTTTTTGCAGTATCTTTATCTTATCATGAGGCCGATTGATTGTAAAATCCCTGCCACAGGCCTCTGTTTTATCAGACATTCTGTGACAGGTTTTTTAATTTTTCAATTCCGATAGCAACGCCATCTTCCGTATTTTTCGGTACGATTTCTGTCGCCGCCTCTTTGCATTTTTGTGTCGCATTCTCTACTGCCATTCCATATTTCACATAAGACAGCATCTCTACGTCATTGTCTGCATCTCCAAACGCTGCCGTTTCCTCCGGGCTTACCCCAAGACGCTCCAGAATAAAAGCCAGTCCCTGATGTTTTCCAGCCTGTGTATTGGCAATCTCAATGCGATTGACCACCGAAGAGGTGATGTACAGCGGCGGTGTGATCTTCTCAAGCTCCTTCCAGATTTCCATGCGAAGCTCCTGATTTCTTGTAATCAGATCGATTCCATCAATCTCACTTTGATGCTCACGGATAAACGCCCGGATATCTTCAATCGGATGGCGTGTGCTTCGAATATACTCATACGCATACGGCGTTGCACCATGCGCAACCGGATCTTCCACATATTCCCGGTTTGCATAGGGAATTCCCTCGTAAAATACTTCGCATGTAATTTCCCTGTTCTCTGTAATTTTCAGAATCTCTTCCACCGCCTGAGTTTCCAGAGTTACCCTGCGCAGACATCTTCCACTCGATAACTCATAAACAGCGGCACCATTAGAAGTGATTGCATATTCCACGCCAACGATGTCAGTCACACTCTTTGGCAGAGCATCCAGACATCTTCCGCTTGCCACAACCACATGAATCCCATCTTCAATTGCCTGCTCAATCGCTTTTTTCGTGCGCGTTGAAATCTGCTTGTCGCTGCAAAGCGTCGTTCCATCCAAATCCAGCGCAATACATTTTACTCTCATATGTTACTCCTCTCTTCTGTTTTTCTCAGGACGATTCACAATGCAGATACCAATACATACCAGAATCAATGCTGCCAGTCCTCCGAGACTGAATGCCTGCTCTCCCTCTCCCAGAACAATGGCCGAGATGATCACACCGCAGAGAGGATTCATAAAGCCAAAGATTGTAACCTTTGAGACGGGATTGTATTTGAGCAGAATAGACCAGAGTGTATACGCCACGGCAGAGACCATACCCAGATAAACCCAGATTCCAATCGTAAACGGTGTGATTGTTCCAACTTTTCCGCCCATTCCAAATCCAACAATCGTCAGAATCAGACCGCCCATAAAGAATTGACAGCCGCTTAGCTGCACCGGAGATACTTCTCTGGAATAATTTTTGATCATTACAGAGGACAGCGCATATGCCGCCGCGGCAAAAAGAATAAACAGTTCTCCGTTCCATTGAAATTTCAGATCCATACTATTTCCCAGCAAATTAATTAAAACCACACCGGCAAATCCCACGCAGCAGCCCAGGATTTTTCTTCCTGTGAGCTTCTCCTGTCGGAAAATCAGGCTCGCCATGATAATCGCGATAAACGTGCTCGTGGCAGTCAGAATCGACGTCTTCACTCCTGATGTATGCGCCACTCCAATGTAAAAGAAAAAATACTGACCGGCTGTCTGCACCAGACTTAATTGAAACGCCATTTTCAAAAAATGTCCATCCGGTCTCATGATTTTCCGGCTGCTTACCGCATCAAAAATCAATACCATCAGTCCTGCAATCATAAAGCGCACACCGGCATACACGAGAATTGATGCAACATCCGACGATGCGATTCCCATATGGGCATAACCGGTCTTGATGGCAGGAGCGGCACTGCCCCAAAGTACACAACACACAAATGCAATCGCCGCCACCGCCCATGTTTTTGTCAAACTATCTTTTTTCATAAGTCTTTATTCCTTTCTCATGAAAAACATTGTATCATTGCGCCAAAAAGAATGCAATCGCACTTGACAAATATAACCAAAATCGCTATACTGAAACCTGTAAATAAACAGGGGAGCTTATGGATAGGCTGAGAGGAAGTTGAGAACTTCGACCCATATACCTGATTTGGATAATGCCAACGTAGGAACATACATAGAATTTATGGGAAATGTTTCTGCATTTCCTTTTTTATTGGTCAAAACAATCAGGCTTGCAATTGCATACAGATGAAGTTGAGAGTGAACGAGAGTTCATGAAGGGGTGCACCACCACGGGTGTATTACTTCGTGAACTCTTTTTTCTTTCCTAGCACCCTCAGCAGAAAGGAGAAAACCCAAATGACAGTAAAAGTAAATGGACAGGAACGCACTCTGGACCGGGAAATGACCGTCGCAGAATTTGTAGAACAGGAACAGTACACCATCACCCGCATTGCTGTGGAAATCAACGGTGAAATCATTCCAAAAGCGACTTACTCCCAGGTGATCATTCACAGCGGCGATGTCATCGAAGTGGTAAGCTTTGTAGGAGGAGGCTGATCATGACATACCCATTATCGCAAAAAGAGATTCAGGAAGCGCTCTGCGAGCGCCACTCTCCCGAAATTCAGGAGAAGTTAAACAACGCACATGTGGCCATCGCCGGTCTTGGCGGACTTGGCTCCAATATTGCCTTTTCTCTGGCACGCATCGGTGTCGGACATCTGCATCTGGTGGACTTTGACAAAGTGGACATCACCAATCTCAACCGCCAGCAGTATTTTATGCGGCATCTTGGTATGTACAAAACAGATGCGCTCAAAGAAGAGCTTCTGGATATCAATCCCTATCTGGATATCCGCACGGACTGCGTCAAAGTCACCGAGCAAAATATCCCAAAGCTTTTTGCAGATGCACCGATTATCTGCGAGGCTTTCGATGTGCCGGAAAACAAAGCCATGCTGGTCAATACCGTGCTGGAACTTTTTCCGGACAAAAAACTGGTAGCCGCATCCGGTATGGCAGGCTTTCATGACAGCAATGCCATCCGCACCAGACAGGTCATGAAAAATTTCTGGCTCTGTGGCGACGAAACCACAGAACCGGCATACGCGCGCGGCCTTATGGCACCAAGGGTTGCCATCTGTGCCGGACATCAGGCAAACCTGATTGTACAACTGATTATAGAAAACATGTAAAGGAGATTAAAAAAATGACAAATACAGATAAATTCGTTCTCGGAGGACATGAGTTTGATTCCCGTTTTATTCTTGGTTCCGGAAAATACTCTCTGGAGCTGATCAAAGCTGCCGTAGAAAATGCAGGTGCACAGATCATCACACTTGCACTTCGCCGTGCCAATGAGGGCGGTATGGCAAATATTCTCGATTACATTCCAGAAGGCGTGACATTACTTCCAAACACTTCCGGCGCAAGAAATGCCGACGAAGCCGTTCGCATTGCCCGTCTTTCCAGAGAAGTCTGCGGAAGTGATTTTGTAAAAATCGAAGTCATCCATGATTCCAAATATCTGCTCCCGGACAACTATGAGACAGCCAGAGCTACTGAAATTCTGGCAAAAGAAGGCTTCATCGTGATGCCTTATATGTACCCGGATCTGAATGCAGCCAGAGATATGGCAAACGCCGGTGCTGCCTGCATCATGCCGCTTGGCTCTCCGATCGGTTCCAACAAGGGAATCTGCACGAAAGACTTTATCCAGATTCTCATCGATGAGATTGATCTGCCAATCATTGTGGATGCCGGTATCGGAAGACCGTCCCAGGCATGTGAGGCAATGGAAATGGGAGCTGCCGCTGTTATGGCAAACACTGCGATCGCAACTGCAGGTGATATCCCGGCTATGGCAGGCGCTTTCAAAAAAGCCATCGAAGCAGGACGTACTGCATATCTGTCCGGCATGGGACGTGTGATGCACAAAGGTGCCAGCGCATCTTCCCCGCTGACAGGCTTCATTCAGGATCAGGAGGCATAAGACTATGAGCGCAGAAAATCATGTAAACGAAAGTATTTTAAGTGACGAGATCAAAGAGCATCAGAAAAAGAACCGCATCGACCATATGACGTATCTTCCCGACATGGAAGTACTGGAATCTGACATTATGGATCAGGTCATCCGCGCTATGGACAACTATGATTACGACAAATACACCGAGGCAGATGTGCGCCGTGCACTGGCCCACGACAACCGCACACCGGAAGACTTTGCCGCTCTCCTGTCCCCGGCTGCGCTTCCTCTTCTGGAAGAAATCGCACAGTGTGCACAGGCAGAGACAAAAAAACATTTCGGCAATTCCATCTATATGTTCACACCGCTGTACATTGCCAACTACTGCGAAAACTATTGTATTTACTGTGGATTCAACTGCCACAACAAAATCAACCGTGCCAAACTGAATCCGGAGGAAATCGAAAAAGAGATGGCTGCCATCGCCAAGACAGGATTGCAGGAAATCCTGATCCTGACCGGCGAATCCAAGAAAAAATCAAGTGTGGAATATATCGGAGAGGCATGTAAGATTGCCCGCAAATATTTCAAAGTCATCGGACTGGAAGTATACCCGATGAACTCCGATGAATACGCATATCTGCATGAGTGCGGCGCTGACTATGTAACTGTATTCCAGGAAACCTACAATTCGGACAAATACGAGACACTGCATCTTGCAGGACACAAGCGTATTTTCCCATACCGTCTGAACGCACAGGAACGTGCTATTCGCGGCGGCATGCGAGGTGTTGGATTTGCCGCACTGCTCGGTCTGGATGATTTTCGCAAGGACGCTTTCGCCACAGGTATGCATGCCTATCTTCTGCAGAGAAAATATCCGCATGCAGAAATTGCCTTCTCCTGCCCGCGCCTTCGCCCGATCATCAACAACGACAAAATCAACCCGATGGATGTACATGAGGCACAGCTTCTGCAGGTGGTATCTGCTTACCGTCTGTTTATGCCATTTACAAACATCACGGTTTCCACAAGAGAGTGTGCCCGTGTCCGCGACAACCTGGTAAACATTGCAGCAACCAAGATTTCCGCCGGCGTCAGCACAGGTATCGGAAGCCACGTAGAAGAGATTGAAGAAAAAGGTGACGAGCAGTTTGAAATCTCCGACGGCCGTTCCGTAGATGAAGTTTACAACGACCTTCTGAAGCTGAATCTTCAGCCGGTTATGAGCGATTATATCTATGTATAGAGATGTTATTGCGGTTACAAACCGCCATTTATGCCAAAGCCCTTTTCTGGAGCAGATCGAACGCATCTGCTCCGTTCATCCAAAGGCGCTGCTTCTTCGCGAAAAAGATTTATCCGAGGAAGCATACGAAGCACTGGCGCGCGAAGTACTTGCTATCTGCGATGCACATCAGGTACCATGTATTCTTCACTTTTTTCCCGAAGTGGCAAAAAAACTGCAGGTGGACAGCATCCACCTGCCTTTATGGAAATTGAAAGAATGTGCCTCCCAACTGACGGATTTTTCCCAAATTGGAACTTCCACGCATTCTCCTGCAGAAGCATTAGAAGCACAGCAGCTTGGCGCATCCTACGTCACCGCAGGACACATCTATACGACAGACTGCAAGAAAGGACTCCCTCCGCGAGGGCTTGCTTTTCTGCGTGATGTATGTAATACCGTGCAGATTCCCGTCTACGGGATTGGCGGCATCAAACTGGATGCCGAACAGATTGCAGAAGTAAAATCCAGTGGGGCAAAGGGTGTCTGCATCATGTCCGGAATGATGCTGTTATAAGATCACCAGTCGCCCACGGCCATTTTCTTTCGCCTGATAAAGTGCCTGGTCTGACACTTCATATAATTCATTAAAGGTAGTTTCCGATTCTGCAATAGCAGCCCCCATAGAAATACCCATTTTCTCGTCCGCTGCTTTTATTGTCATATTCACTTTATCAAAAATCTGCTGTGCCCGCTCTTTCATCTGTGTATCTGCAGCAGCACGATCAAAAAAGAGGATTGCCGCAAATTCATCGCCGCCCATGCGGCAGGCGCGGTCCTCTTTTTTCAGTGCCACAAGCAGCGTCTGCGCAACCAGAATTAAAAACTTATCTCCCTCATGATGCCCGAATGTATCGTTGTATTCTTTGAACTTATCCACATCGATCATCAGCATCATAATCTTTGTTTCCCCTTCCAGAAGCTTCAATTCTACATCACTGCGAAAGGCAGCGTGATTCAAAAGCCCAGTAAGAGAATCCCTGCGATAAGTATGTTCCCAGTATCTCAGCCGTCTCTGTGCTTTGTTTTTCTCTGCATCTGTCAGCATTCGCATAGAATAAGTTTTGTTAATATCCACAATGATAATTTCCGACCGTCTCGCACGAGCAGCCGAATCATAATACACTCTGCCAAAACAGAGCACATAAATATCCGAACCATCTTTACAGCGAAGCTTATGTTCCAGAAAAAACCGCGAATTTTTTGCAAGCCGGGCATTTGTCTCGCACAGATATTCTGTGCGCTCCTCCTCCGGAATGAGATCTGCCTGAATCATGGATCTGCAAAGAATATCTTCCTTTGTATACCCGGTCAGTTTCTCAAAATTTTCATCTATATTCACAATCCTCATGGACTCACCCAATAAATAGCGACTATACAAAACCGGATGCACACTATAATGCTTTTCTTCTTTATTTGCGTAGGAAAGCTCTTCCTCTTTCTTTTTCTCATCCTCACAAGCAGCTATTTCCACATTCGACGGATTTTCCTTCAGCATTTTAAGAAACTCTGATACGATAAATGGATCAAACTGACTGCCTGCACACCTTTTCAACTCTTCCATGGCACGCGAGACAGGCATGGCAGCCCGGTAGGAACGATCATTTGTCATGGCATCATATGCATCCACCACAGCAATCACTCGTGATAAAAGCGGAATACTTTCTCTGCTCAGACCCTCCGGATATCCATTTCCATCCCACCGTTCATGGTGATGGCGGATTTCATCTGCAATTCCCTTCAGCTCTTTATTGCTGTTTGCAATTTCATAACCTTTTTCCGTATGAGACCGCAGAGTTTTCCACTCCTCCTCAGAAAGTCTGCCTGGTTTATTTAATATTTCCAGCGGAATACCAATCTTTCCAATATCATGAAGAAGACAAAGCAGAGACAGTTTGCTCTGCTGAATATCTGTAAGCTCAATTCGTTTTCCAAGCTCTGCACCCATAAGCTGCGTACGGCGTACATGACTCTCCGTATCACTGTCACATTCCTGAAGTGCACGAATCAAAGAGGTAAGCATTTCGGAATGAATGGATTCCTGGTCAAGTAGCTTTTTCGCACGCATCGCCTTCGTTGCGGTCTGTATTGCCTGCAGGACATCCGGCGTTTCCTCCGTATTCGTACTAACCGCATACTGTATTTTACCGGAAAATTGTTCTTTCACCCGCATCAGGCATTCCTGCATCTGCGTTTCCGTATGATGGCTGCACAATGCGATCAGATTGGCTTCCACTCCCCGTACATAGTACGTTTGTTTTGGGAATGATTGCCTCATAATCTCTGCAAGATCTCTGATTTTCTGGTCTCCCACATGATTTCCCATCGTACTGTTGATCACCGACAGGCTGTTGATATCGCAGACTGCCACCGCTGTCGGACAGGCAAACTGCTCTCCTCCTTCTCTGGAAAATCTCTGGAAGCTTTCCCAGTTCTGAAACCCTGTCAAAAGATCCGTTTCCAAAGCTGCATCGGAAAACACAAACAGCAATCCCAGTTTTTGTCCTTTTTGGTTTTTCAGCCTTCGGATATCGCATCTCAAGGGTCTTTCTTCCTCACCATTTTTCACGTAACACTGCAGAGAAAAACTGTCGTTCTTTGTCTCTGAGTTCATAGAAAGATTGTAACACTTCAAAAAATCCTTCAATACAGCACATTGCTCCAACTGAATTCCACCAAGAAAATAATCTGCTCTTTCATTGTGAAGAATCAGATGATCATTATAATCAAACAACACGATTCCCTGACCGATATTTTCAAAAATACTGGTTTTCAGACGATTCAACATTCCATGAGTAGCGTAATCAAAACAACTCCAATACAACAAAAATGCTGTAAAACTGTATCCGCAAATCGAATAATCTACAAGATTATAAGCCTTCACCCCCGGTTGGAACAAAAACACTGCATTCACAGCCAAAATCACTAAAATCCCCAAAATAGCCTGGCTGTACTGCATCTGATACTCCCTGGGAATGCTGCACATTTTCTTTATCAGAAGAATTAAAACGGCTGCAACCAGGGCATACGTGAACATAAGATGCATCCAGTAAAGCGGTCTCATTTGATAGCTGTACTTCGCAATCACAGTATCTCTTCTCACATAATGGATTGCAATTTCATAAAATGGATTAATCGCAAAAATCACCATTTCAAATATTGTATACAGCATACTCAGCTTAAGCACTGTTTTTCCTGTTTTTTTAAATTTCCCCTTTGTAAAATATACTGTAAATATGAGAAGACAGATCAGCATGATATCTATGCTGATAAAATAAAGACTTGACATGATTGACATATAAAGATAACTATCACTCAAAATACTGATCAGATAACTGATATCCACAACTGCTGCTCCCACACAGGCATAACCCAGAAATTTTCCTGTAGTTTCATTTTTCTGAATAGACTTTATGGCAAGAACCGCATCGATCAATGCAATCAAAACGGAAATTTTAATATAACAATCCAGAAATATCCCATTCATAACTGTTTTTCCTTTCCTTTTTCCGACACTGTTTCTCCTATCTGTTTACAGTATATAGAAGCAGCCTTTAAAAATCAAGAGGACAAGGGTGGGACAGTGGGGACGGTTCTGTTACCGAAAAATATTTCGGAAACAGAACCGTCCCCTCTGTCCCACTTTTTCTAAATTCTACTTGTTTTTTTCTGA
>JAUNPJ010000064.1 GCA_030536755.1 Eubacteriales bacterium
GGTTTCAAAGAGGCATGAAAGAACCGGCTGATGAAATAGCCGAGCTTTTTAAAAAGTATGGTCTATGATATACAGATAAGAAATCGAACGGAGATATTTTAAATATCCCCGTCCGATTTAAACTTTCCTCTTTTCCTTATTAATCCATCAAAGCAAAGGTACGCATAGCCTCTTTTACATTTTCTTTCATTGCCTTTGTTGCGGCTAATACAACGGATGAATAGAATTTCGGTTCATCCTCTTTCAGACCTTTTACATACTCCGCTGCAGCATTTCCGCCAGACTTATCCATATATGTAAAGTAATTTATCTTACGGACTCCGGCTTTGATGCCTGCATGGAAATCGTCCTTGCTTACACCGGAACCGCCATGCATAACAACAGGAATATTGTTTGTCTGCTCTCTTACGTTTTTCACAACATCAAAATCCAGTTTTGGCTTTGTAAGATAAATACCGTGTGTTGTTCCGAATGAGCATGCAAGAGCATCCACCTTTGTTTCTTCTACAAACTGTTTTGCCTGTGCAGGGTCTGTGTAAATCTTTGTGTCATCCTCTTCACCGCTTCCGTCACCTGCTCCTGACTCACGTTTTCCCATAGAGCCTAATTCTGCCTCAACACTGCAGTTATAGTTTGCAGCCATTGCCACTGCTTTCTTTGTGTTTGCAAGATTCTCTTCATAGCTTAATACAGAGCCGTCATACATGATTCCTGTAAATCCGATTTCCAATGCCTGCTGCAGGTATTCAAGTGTCTCACCATGATCAAGGTGCACACAGACCGGAACGCTTGCCTTCTTTGCATGTTCAACCATAATCGGTCCAATTACAGAAAGCGGAAGCCACGGTTCGTGACACTGTGCAAACTGAATAATAACCGGCACATCCAGTTCTTCTGCTGCCCCGATAATTGCAATCAGACTCTCAAGATTAGGTGTATTAAATGACCCAACTGCAATATTTCTATCCTCTGCAATCTGTAAAATTTCTTTTAAATTTACTAACATCGTTATTCCTCCCGTATTTTATCTATACCAAAATACTAATTTTGCATTGATTTCACCGCAGTTATTATAATTACACATCAAAGCAGCGGATTTTTACCTGATACTGTTTTGATTCTCCAGGCTCTAAGAACTTCAGCATTCCGGTTTTGCGCATAACATCACGTCCGTCCGGATAGCAGTTTCCGCATTCTAAGCCCAGCACATAATCCCTGACTCCCATCATCTTCCATTCCACGAAGCCGTCCAGCTCTGATGCATCAAATGTGATTTCCAGCCCTGTCTTTAATTTCGGCTGAATGATTCCTGCTTTTCCCGCCTGTTCAAACTTATGATAATAACACCGTTCTACATAATTGCTTTCCGGCTTTATCATCTTCATCCAGTTCTCAATATCCTCTGCCGCATGTTCATCTCTTGGCAAAACCTGTACAGACGGTATCTCAATAATACTGTCCTCATCCAGAAGGGGATATCCCATATTCATATGATACAGAATTTCTATCGGCTCCGTACGGTCACCTGTATTTTCAATGGTATCCTGAATTACAAATTCATTTTTATCCAGGCTCACACGCAGTTCTCTGTAAAGTCTCAGTTTTCTCGAAAAGATTCCCTCATCTTTTGTCACGGATTTTACGATTAACTGCCGGTCTTTTTCCAGCCAGTATACCTGCTCTGCCGGAAGATTTGCAATAGAGCCATGCAGCGGAAGCTCTTCTCCCTCGTCTGTACATGGCGAACCCACTGCCTGCAGACCACATGTGGTCAGAAAACCTGCCGTAAACGATTTCAGCCAGTTTGCTCCCGTAGATTCATAATAAGCAGGGGCAACATAACCACATGGTGAAAAATAAGATAAATTAATCCCTCGATAGCGGAGTCTTGCTATATCTGCATTTCTGTCCGGAGATACTGTCAATTCCAGCCCTTTTCCATTATTGATTTCAAGAAGGCGCATTCCGTCACCTTTTCCGCCAACCAGTCTGTGTTCTTCTATCCCGTAAATCTGTGAATCATGTCCTATATACGGATTCATTTACCGCTCCTTTCCAATCACATCAGCTTGCGTACCGCATCATACATCAGCTCGTATCTCTGATAAATTTTCATATATTTCTCATGCATTTCTTTATTTGGTTTATATGTGCATACTTTATGTACCATAATTTCTGCAGCATCCTGCAGATTTTTAAAGCAGTCCACAGCAATCCCTGTCAGCATGGCACTTCCCACCGTTCCTGCATCCACGGTTTCCAGAGAAGTAATTTCCATATTCAGCATATCTGCTTTCATCTGCATCCACTCTTTAGAGTGCGCTCCGCCGCCTGTTGCGTGCAGTTTACGGAATCGGATTCCGGAAGGCTTCAGCCATTGCATGTTTAATACCATCTCATATACCACGCCTTCCATGCAGCCGCGGTAAATATCTGCCGCAGAAACTGCTGTTGTCAGTCCAAGGATGGCACCTTTTGACCCGGTATCCATATACGGAGTCGCTGCTCCGGCAAAATGCGGAAGCACCAGTAAACCTGTGGGGCTTACGGATTGCTTTTCCAGCAATTCATTCACGGAGATTCCCAGTTTTCCTGCTTCTTCTTTTTCTTTTTTTGCAATGGTGTCTGTACACCACTGCATCAGCGCTCCTCCTGTATAGGAAAATGCATAGCATACATATTTTCCCGGAATCACATAGGGAACAACAGCATAATTTCCCTTTGTCATAACATTTATGTCCGGAATTTCATCATAAACCGGTGTAATGCACTCTACAGTACCCGCTCCGTCAACAGCCGTTTCCGAATCAAAAACACCTGCTCCGACTGCCGCTGCAATCTGATCATGACTGATGCACACGATTTTTGTCTTTGTACTGAGTCCTGTTTTTTCGGCTGCCGCCCTTGAAACCGTTCCCGCTGCAGTCCCTGTCGGAACTGTCTCTGACATCAGATTTACGTCAATTCCCGCTGCCTCAAAGATTTCTCTGCTCCATTCCAGTCTGCGGATATCAAAGCCCATTGTCCTGGTGGCAAGGGAATAATCGATCTTTGCCTGTCCGGTCAGATGGAAAACCACAAAGTCCTCCATCAGGAACACATGCTTAGCTTTCTTATACAGCTCCGGTTCCTTTTCCTTCAGCCACATCAGCTTCGGAAGACTGTACATTTCATGTGGTTTTACCCCCGATATCTGTGCAATCCGTTCTTCTTTCATTTTTTCGCATAACATCCGGCACTGCTCTTTTCCTCTGGGGTCTGTATAGAGCATGGCAGGATGAAGAGGTTTCCCTGCCTCATCCGTCATGACAAATGTCTCTCCAAAGCTTGTAATCCCGATGCCTGCAATATCTGCGTATTTTTTGGTTGTATCTGTGAGCACCTTCCACACACCGTCAAGAATGGACTCCGCATCTGTTTCATGTGCACCGGACATACGCTTTACCGGATAATCACAGTAGGATTTATGTAATTGTTTCCCGTTTTCATCAAAAACCGTCAGCTTACAGCCTGTGGTTCCGATATCAAGTCCACCGATATACATTTTTTCTTCCCGCTTTCTCAATCAATATCTACCCAGTCGTATCCGAGATATGTTGTAAATGCTTCTTTTAATACCTCTTTCATATGGCCGACACCGACACATGTGTGATGCTTAAATCCACCTCTTGCAAGACGCAGCATCTTGTTTTCCATATCCGGCAGCTCACATACGCCTGCACATCCGAAATAGGACTCCTCGATTGGGTCGTCTGTAAATTCAGCCTCACTTGCATAAATTTTAATCTTTCCATCTACAGTCAGACAGTTGGAAATGGTTGTTTTCATAGGACGGATTCTTCCCTCATTTGTGCCCCATCCACTTCCCGGGTCTCCTTTGTCAAACATCTTGTGAGAGGTAACGGTTCCTTTTTTGGTCATCAGACTCTGTGCTGTGGAACCGCAGTGGAACAGGATTACCTTATTCTCTTCCTCTCCGTAATTATTATTCCAGTCAAGAACTGCTGTCGGCTCTTCACTTGCCAGTGCCATCGCACGCATGGAGATTGCAGATGTCAGGTCAATCTCACAACTTGTTACGATACCTCTGTCGTTCAGCTCAGAGAGAAGCACACAAGGACAGATTCTCAAAATCTGCTCCATCTCATTCCAGCAGCGGATTGCCAGAGAATCCAGATGATATTCTTCTACATACTCATCAATAACTACAGATACCTTTGCAAGCATTACCTTCTTTTCTTGCGGGACATTTGTAAAGTCCGTATAATTCATAAGAGTCTCTATTTTTGCCAGAACAGCAGCGTCATCATCTGCTTTTCATTTACCTTGAAAATCAACTCAGACAAATCAAAGGATTCTACAGTAATTCCGTTTTTCTGCAGACCGACCTCATCAAATCTTGTGGTCTTGAATGCAGTTGTTCTTGCTCCGATACAGCCAATGGTAAATCTCTTCATACCGTTTACTACACGGCAGATTGCTGCAAAATCTCTCAGGTTTTCTGCAAATTTCTCTGACAGCGGATGAACCACATGCGGCTTTAATACGGTAAACGGCACCTGGTACTGTGTGAATACATCTGTTACAGAGAACTTGCCGCAGAATGCATCTCTTCTGTGTGCAAAGTCCATCTTGCCGATTTCATCCGGATATGCCTGCATCAGAATCGGCACACCTGCATCCTGAAGTGCTGTAATGGCACCATTTTCGTCTGCAAAGATTGGCATGGAAAAGATTACGCCATCGTATTCTCCCTCGTGCTGCTTTAACCATTTTGCATAAAGCATTCCTTCATCTCTGGTTTCAATTCCGCCGTAGCGTGTCAGCTCTGCATCCATGGCGATATAGTCATAGCCTGCATCTGTAACCGCTTTAATCATATCCTCACGTGCTCCGTAAATCAGCTCGCCCGGCATAAATCCTCTGTTACAAAAAGCCAGGGCAAATGTCATTTTTCTTTTTTCCATTTTTTTGTCTCCTTTATATTTTTTTTTAATCCTGCAGCATTTTTACCCAGTTATTTACAAGTGAAACCCACTGCATTCTTGTTTCATTGTTCTGCTTTGCATACTGAATATTCCCTGATGTGGTTGAACGCACAGCTTTTTCGACATTTTCAAATTCTGCCTGCAGTCCGTTCATCCACATTTTTGTCATTGTAATCTGCTGTGCAGCAGCGGAAAAAGCTTCGTAATCCATATCTTTGTTGATATCCGAATACATATCTCCATAATCCAGACGTTCTTCCTCTGTCATATTAGTGATTGCGTCATATAGCTGTTCAAAAACATAATTTGCCTGAGCAACGGCTTTATCTGTCTGGTTTTCCACGACGAATCCATGGTTACAGCCTAACAGGATGTGCAGTTCATATGGTACATTATGCTCTGCACATGCATAAGCCATTTGGAAAGCATTGTCTGAAGGAACCATCATATCTGCTGTACCATGGAGGATAAACATCGGAACTGAAGTCTCTTTCACATATTTCGGAAGTGAAAACTCTTTCACAGGATTTTCAAATAATATCTGCTTCGTTCCGCTTTCACTCTGCTCTCCACAGCTAACCAGTGCATATACCAGAACAGCAGCATCTAACCTTTTCGATACTCCTGGAAGCTCATTGTCGGAACCAAACTCCGGATTATCGTAAAGTGTAGCCAGACAGGCCGTCAGGAATCCACCTGCCGAAAACCCGATTCCAACGATCTTATCCGAGTCAATATGATATTCTCTGCAATTCTTCCGCAGAAGCTGCACTGCACGAAAAGCATCACTTAATGCCTGTCGAAAAACAGGATATTTCAGTGTCACATTATTGGTATATATCAAAACAAAAGTATTATATCCCAAATCATAATATTCTTTTGCCACGCCATCCGTCTCCCCGGAGGAAATCTGTATAAAGCCTCCTCCCGGTATTACCAGCATTGCAGGATGCATTTCTTCATCATCATGAATATCTGCAATCATAAACGGAACAAATCCTTCCGCTCCGGGGTAACAATATTCATCCTTTTCCCAAATTTGAATCCTTTTTCTCATTTGTATCCCCTTTCTCTGAAATACTTTTGCCACAGTATCCGCAAGAGATACCTGTTCTCACCTTACCGTCAGAAGCAGTTCCTTTGTTGGCATTCCTTCACAATTACATACCACACGAATCTCACCGACAGCACATGCCCGGACAACAGCCAGTAATCGTCCTTCAAAGGTTTGATGCGTATTCACTTGGAAACTCGTTTCCGAACAGGGGTCACCTGTTCCCATTCCCTGCAGTACACCTGCACCTTCTACGGTTACTGTTATTGTTTTTCTTTCCCAATCATTCAGGATTCCGTTTTTGTCTTTTAAGGAAACCGTAATAAATGCCAGGTCCTGTCCGTCTGCCTGCAGCAGTGTCCTGTCTGCTTCGACATCAATCCGGACAGCTTCCCCTGCCGTTTCCAGCCGGTAAAAAGCATCCGGCCTTTCATCCTGATAATATGCTGCTGCCTCCAAAGTACCGGGAATATACTCCGTTATATACTGTGTGCGGTATCTCGCCTTCTCTCCCGCTTCTTTTCTTCCAAGTGATTTTCCGTTACAAAACAGCTCCACTTCTTCAGCATCAGAAAATACTTCAACAATACATGGCTTTTCTTCCCATCCGTTCCAGGTCCAGCTGCTGCGGCTGTCCTCTGTTGCCCAGGGTGTCACATGTTTTTGTACCTCATAAAATGCCGGATTCTGAACCGCTATATAAGGCTTATCCCTGAGACCGAATACAATTTCCCTGAAATAACTCATTGGACGTCTGTCACCTATCAAATTTAAGTCACCACAATATGCCAGATATACCGGCCATTTTGCAAAAAAGGAAGGATTTTCATCATGCTTTTCATATCCGACTCCTGCCTCTCCGATATAGTCCCAGCCTGTCCACGTAAAATCTCCGATTAATGCGGGATATTTTTTCACAAGCTTCCAATTCAAATCTATATCCGGAGGATAAGTTTCTGAACCAAACAGGATTTGATTCGGATTTTCCTTCAATTCAGGTTCGTACGCACCTCTTGCATAATTCAGTCCCAGCAAATCAAGACTGTCACTGCTTTGACGAATGCATGCCCGTACAGAAGCGGAAGCCACCACATCATTCGCAGCTCCCTGCAGAGCGGTCATTGCATCATTAATATCACCCTCAAGCTCGTCGAAAGTGTTAATAAGCGGATTGACGCCATTTGTCACATATCTGGCAGAATCCAGACTCCGAATCTTATTGGCAAGCTTTCGATTCCAGACAGCACCAATCCTTGTACAATTTTCGAAAATTTCATTTCCGATAGAATACATAAGCACAGAAGGATGATTAAAGTCCTTTGCAACTACTGCTTCAAGAATTTTTCCCATGTATCCGCGAAATCTACTGAATAAGGGAAATAGACCTTACCGTTGAACCAGCAGTCAAAGGTTTCTTCCATTACGAGCATTCCATGCCTGTCGCATGCTTCCAGCAAGGCTTTGGATGCAGGATGATGTGAAATCCGCAAAGCATTAAAACCGGCGGCCTTACTCAATTCCACTTTTCTTTCTTCTGCACGTGCAAAAGCTGCCGCTCCCAGAACTCCATGGTCATGATGGATACAGGAGCCTCTCAGCTTTATCGGTTCTCCATTCAGCCGCAGACCATACACAGGGTCCAGACGAAACTCGCGGATTCCAAAATGCTCCACCGCTGTATCCCACTGTTTACTCTCTTCCGTCAACACCACTCTCAATGTATACATATTCGGAGAATCAACGGACCACAATTCAGGATTTTTCACATATATCGTCTGATACTGTATTTCATTCTCCCCCGGCAAAAGTGTCATTTCTGATTTTTCTGCTGCCACTACCGTGTCTTTACTGTCAACCACTTCTGTATTGACAGTAAGTGTATGTCTGACAGCACTATTATTATCAATATGTATTTCCGTCTGTATTGACGATACATCAGCCGAAACCTCCGGAGTGGAGATTTTCACTCCATCTGCCGCTATATGGATTTCTTCTCCCACAAGCAATGCCACAGGTCTGTAAATTCCGGTGCCGCTATACCATCTTTCCGCCGGCTGGCTCTCATTAAATACTTTTACCTCAAGATAATTTTCTTTTCCGAACTCAAGATATTTCGTCAAATCCGCATAAAAACCAATGTATCCATATTTGTTTGATGCCACAAAGCTTCCGTTTAAATAGACAATGCAGGAACGCATCACTCCTTCAAACTCCGCCAGAACCGTCTTCCCCGCATATTCCTCTGAGCACCAGAATTTCTTCTTATATATGCAATTACAGCCCGGATAATATCCTCCGGCAGCACCGCTTATATTTTCTTCACGGCGTTCCTCCCGAATCATTGCGTCGTGCGGCAAAACTACCGGCAGAGTATTCTCATTGCTTTGTTCAAGAAAATTTTTAGGTTCAATTTTTTGAAAACTCCAGCCGTCTGAAAAATCAATTCTTATCATCTTATATCCTCCGGACAATTATCCAATCTGGTTTCCCTCACGTCTTAACCATAGTTTATTCTTTTTTTTCACTATACAAAACTACATTTCGTCTCGTTTATTGTATATTTGTTCGCGTCCATACAATTCTACATTATGGCTAAATTTGTCACTTATTTTTTGTTCATATTGCATATGCCATCATCTGCATAGTAATTTTTTCCATATATTTTAGATATCCGACACTTCTTCTTTTTCTTCTGACTCCTTATTCGCAGCGCTTAGTTTGTTTTTAATCGTATCATATGATAACTTTCTGTATTCTTTCGCGGATATTCCTACAACATTCTTAAATACACGGAAAAAATGCGCATAATCCGAAAACCCTGTCATATAGCTGATATCATTAATGGATGTTTCTGTTTCCCTTAGCAGCCTTTGTGCATATGCAATTCTCTGCATTCTGACATATTCTGCAATTCCACATCCCAGATACTCTTCAGCCAGCTCATAGGTTCTTGTTCTTCCTGCATGAAATTCTCCACATATATCCTCCACTGTGATGGATTCTCTTATATGTTCTTCTATGTACTTATCCAATCGCCGGATGAATTCTGCTTTTTCCGGAAGCACCCACTGATTCGACAAAAAATATGTGACCAATGCCTGAAGAACAGTGCCCGCAGCGTTCAGTTCCGCATCAGACTTTACAGGAATCTCTTCGAGTACCTGATCAATATTTTCAAACATATCGTTATTAAAGCTGCTTCTTAACCGCTCTTTCACTTCCTGATGATTTCCACGCCGAAAGACCTGGCCAAACATAGCATACCCCATCACTCCATTATGGTCATAAATCGGCACCACAGCCTCTGCCAGTCCCAAATGGCACGAATACAAAATCAAATCCTTTGTCTTCGCACATTTCTGGCAGACCTCCCTGTCACATTTTACACATTCCGTATTTATCTGCAGGTTCTTTCTGACTGTTCCGCAGAAGTATGAATATTCATTCGGAAACGATATAATCTCATTGAAATTGCTGTCAATCAAAACAATTCGGATATGTGTAAGTGTATAAAAATCCTTCAATGCTTTATAAAGAACATTTCGGTTAATTCTCAGCATATCGGTCTCCCTCCCGTATTTTTCTCCAATATAACAGTAACAGTTTAGCAAAAAACTAAACTGTTACCAATACCATTGGGGCATGAGCAGAAATTTTTATGTGTTTTACATTACAGGCAAAATAATCTTTGACGGCTTATCTTCACCAAAATAAATGGCATTTTTCGCTATAACTGTCTCTGTCGCATTTCCCCATACAACTTCTGTATTATTATGTGCATTATACCACGGGAAATCAGACGAAGATATATCTATCCGAATTTTGCTTCCCTTTTTGAAGGTCCAGATGATATCCTGACTTTCCAGCACGATTTTTTTTACAGTACCGGGCTCATACGATACGAAACGATCCTTTTCATAGCGTATATCCATGATGTCATTCAGAACCAGATATGCACATCCATCAGTACGTTCATCCATCAAAGTAAGAGCAAATGCCGTTGCAGATGCTGACGAAGATACATACAGCTCCGTAAGTATTTTTCCGGTTAAAGTCATATCTTTATCCAGTTCTTCCGATACAAAACTAAACACGCCTTCTGATTCCCGTTTTCCTGCTTTCGGACATACTGTTGTTCCTTTGTCTAATCCCAAGGTAAGAGAGTCTACGGGATTTTGTGGATTGTATGTATAAGTAAAGCTTCCGCTGTCCGGTATTTCCTTTTCCAGCGACCGGCTGCCAAGATAGAGTTGAACCTGTTCCGACGCTTTAATATCATCCTTCCAGAACTTCCAGACATTATCACCGATACAATACGTTTCCATTCCTCCTGTGGGCAGTTCCAATGGCTGTCCTTTCAGAAAATGTGCAAACCACTGTAATGCTGTTTTAACCTGCATAACTCCGAACCTGTCACTGTCCGGATATGGTAAAACATTATTAGTAAATCCATAATGATTCCACGGTCCCACCAAACAAAGACTCTTCTCTCTTGTTTCTTTCGGAAGCATACGCCAGGTATCAAGCTGTGACTGGCAAAATATATCATACCATCCACACTGCAGCAGAATCGGAAGCTTTAACTCTCTGACATTCTCCTCATACTCTTTCCAGAAGCCTTTTTGCCATGTATCGTCAGACTCCTGTGGATTGATAATTGTTTTTACTGCCCATTCAACAGGGTCGTCCAGAAGGCTTTTTCCAATGTTTGCCGGAGGCTTAACTGCAAACGCTTTTTTGTGCAGCTCTAAAGCTTCTTCCTCAGACCTTTTTCTTGCATTACCGCCATTTCCTGTGAGCCAGCTCTGCCAGATATCCTGTCTTAACATTCCGTTTCTGTAAAATGTCTCATAAGGATGTCCTCCGAATACCTGAATATACATTGTTTTTAACGCCGGATTTTTTGTTCCTGCAACCGCCCACTGTGTATGCCCAGTATAGGATGCTCCGTAAGTTCCGATATTTCCGTTACACCATTCCTGCCCGGAAACATAATCCAGAACTTCAAGTCCATCTTCTGTTTCCTGCTCAAACGCGCATATCCGCCCTTCGGAGAGACCGGTTCCCCTGCAGCGGCTTATAAAAAAAACATATCCCTGTTTTGCAAAAATTTCTCCCATCACATCATGTTCTGCAAATTCCAGCGGACCATATGGTGTGCGATGAATTACTACCGGCCATTTTCCTTCTTCCGCAGGAAAATATGCCACATTTGCAAGTCTCACTCCATCTGACAATGTAATCGAAATTTCACGTCTCACAATCTTTTCATAAATTGGTGCAGGCATTTCACTTTTCATCTTTTCATTTAAACAATCTAAAACTGTTTTTATGTCCTCTTCTTGCTTCTTTTTCATTTATTTCTCAAGCCCTTTCTATATCTTATTCTTTAAGCAGCGGAAGTTCGATCACTATGCTGGTTCCGTCTCCTTCTTTGCTTATTATCTTAAATCCATATTCTTCTCCGCATATTTCCTTAATTCTGCGGTAAACATTTGCAATTCCGATTTTTCTCATGCTTCCTCTGTCCGCATATTCAGAATTCATGAGCTTCATAATCATTGTTTCAGACATTCCTACTCCATTATCTTTCACTATAATACAAAGCTTCTCAAGACTTCGGCTGACTGAGATTGTCAGCTTTCCACGTCCTTCTTTCGGCGCTATTCCATGAAAAATTGCATTTTCAACGATAGGCTGAAGAATTACCTTTGGTACCAGATAGGATTTTAATTCTTCCTCACAATTGATTGTTTCATCAAATTTATCCATATAGCGGTATTTCTGGAGAATAAGATAATTTTCAACATTCTTTATCTCCTCTTCCAGCGAAATGTACACTTTATCCTCTACACGCAGTGTACTTTGTAAAAGAGAAATAAAAGCATTCACAAACTGCTCAATTTCTCTATTTCCATCAAGTCGTGCCATATACACCACAGAATTTAATGTATTGTAAATAAAATGCGGATTAATCTGCAGCAGGAGCTGGTCCACCTGACTTCTGCGGATTATCTTCTCATGTTCTACAGACATTTCCGTATAATATTTGACATCCTGTACCATTTTATTAAAGGTATCTCCAAGAATTTCAACTTCATCACCTGTGTGAACTTCCACAGACACATCGAAGTTTCCGTTTCCAAACTGTTCTGCTGCCTGACTTAGGGAATTGATTGGTTTTACCACTTTTTTTATGTTATGTGATAATACTAATATGATGAAAAACGCAAGCATTACAAACACAAATACAATCAGAACCTCAATCTGCAGTATCTGTTTCTGCATCTGCTTATCCGATATCTGAACAATCATCAGCCAGTCACTTCCAAGCTTTCCGGAAACCAGATAAATATTTCCTTTCTTATCCGTGAACTGCCCTTCATCTATATACTTCAGTTCATCATAAGACAGGCTAATCTTTCCTTCACCGAAAACCTTTGTGCCATTTTTATCAAATATAGCACAGCCCTTCAGCATACTCATATCAAGTTCTGCTGCTTTTTCTATTGATGCATAGTCGAGGCATATAATCAGATTTCCAAGCTGTTGTGTATAGTCTGTCACAGCATAATAAGGCAGCACATAACTAAGCACCTTCTGCTTTCTGCCATTCTGTGATGTAGTTATCTGATGGACTTTTGTGTAGCCTTTTCCTTCATTAGTCTTTTTAAATTCCGTGTACCATTCCTGTTTATCCGGTTCAAACTTGTCTCTTGACGAAAAACTGCTGTAACAATCTCCATCCTGTGTATATATAATGATTTCCTTAATATAATCCATAATAAAGGTATATGTTCTGAGCATCTGCTGTATTTTGTCTGCAGTTACAAAATACTCAGCCGGCGTTTTCTCCTGATACGGAATGTTCTGGACTTCTTCACTGACTACTATTTGCTTGGAAATATTATCTGTCATAGTCTGAATCATAGAAACTGCATGCACTGCCTTATTTAGCTGCTCCCTCTGATTATCAATTTCATGGCGATAATATGTATTCTTATAGTAGATGATACTGATTATCAAAAAGGCGATAAAAACGAAAGCAATTAAACAGAGCACCGGAAAAAGAAGTTTTGAATGCAGATTCCTATTTTTTCTTTTTATACATGTCCTATTCATTCTGTTGTCCTGCTTTCTCCATGTCTGTTGATTTCATATAATCGCTGGGAGTCATGCCTTCTTTTTTTCTGAACACTGAGCTGAAATACTGTGCAGACATAAACCCAGTTTTCTTCCATACAGAATCAATACTTTCACCATCTTTTTTTAACAAAATTTTTGCCTGCTTCAGTCGATAATCTGTAAGATAATTCAGAACACTGGTATCCAGTTCCTTTTTAAAACACCTTCGCAGATGTCCTTCTGAGATTCCTGCTGCCTCCGCCACATCTAAAATAGATATTGCGTTTTTAAAATTATTATGGATATATTCCTGTGCCAATATAATATAGCGTGAGTACAATTTTTCCCTTCGTTCATACAGTTCCTCAAAATATCGTTTCAGACTGTCTCTTATATCTTTTTCCAATGATTCCACATTCTTATATGAAGGATTCATTCTTAAGATTTCCGCATTAATTTTTTTGTTCTGCAGCATTCGCCTGATATAACTGCATATTTCCCGTATCCTCTCCGTGTACTCCCAGACATCAAGTTCTGCATGCATTTTTTCAAAATATGTATCCAGAAAAGCATCTGTTTCCTTAGCATTTTCCTTTTCTAAAACGCTCTTCCATTCGTTCATCCACAAATCATGACTGACTCTTTCACCAATATCCTCTTTTGAAATAATCTCTCTTTCTAAACAGATTGCCTTTGTGCCGCTATAGAGGAATCCACTGATTTTACGGAATCTTCTGTATGTCTGCGGAAGTCCGGCAAAACGACTGACCGGAGATGAAATCAGACAGCAATAACCTGACTGCTCCAGTCCGAATTTCTGCATGATATCCTCGGCAGCCTTTCTGCACTTTACTTCCACATTCCCTGCATTTTCCTGTGCAAAAAATATACCGCAATACTCATCTGCAAACATTTGAGCAAATGCCCTGCACACAATGCCCTGTACTGCTACACTATTCTCTATCTGATAACAGTCCAGTCGTTCTCTGTACCTGTCCTCCCGATGCTCCAGAATAATCTCCGGTCTAGGTAAAATGAAAAAAAGGACATACCGCTGCAATGGTTTGTCCTGATAAAATTCAAAATCTGCATCCGTATTGACATCTGACAGTAAAAAATTACGCATATTTGTTTCCATTAATGTATGCTGCCGACGCTTCTCCAGTTCAATCTCAGCCATATGTTTACAAATCAGATTATCAAGCACTGTTTCAGATAATTCATTTTTCAGAAGGTAATCCGTCACGCCAATATTCACACTTTTCTTTGCATAATCAAAATCTCTGTATGCCGTTAATATGAATATTTTTTGTGCCGGATTTTGTTTTAACACTTCTTCAGACATTTTCAGTCCGTCCATAACAGGCATACTGATATCTGCAAAAACAAAATCCGGCTGCAATCTGACTATTTCTTCTATTGCTTTTACTCCATTCGGAGCCGTACCGATGACTTCCGGTCTCTGTGATGTTCCTTCCAGAAGCATTTTCAGATACTGGACAGCCATCGGTTCATCATCCACAATATAAATCGTTAATGCCAAAATATAGCCATTTCCTTTCTCACTGCTGTGAATGCCTCTAGCCTTTTACTGCGCCTCCCGTCAGCCCTCTGATGAAGTTCTTGGAGCCGATAATAAAGAGCAGCAGAAGCGGCATTGTTGAGAGTGAAAGTCCTGTGAGCTGTGCACCGTAATCTGTACGATAAGCACTTGCAAGACTCTTAATAAATATCGGAATTGTGTAATTCTCTGCTTTATTAATAAATACCAGCGGAATCATATAATTGTTCCATGACCACAGGAAAATAAGCAAGCACAATGTGACCAGACCCGGTTTGATGCAAGGCAGTACAATCGAACGGAAAATCCTGATTTCATTTGCACCGTCAATTCGCGCACTTTCTACCAGTTCTATCGGCAGCGAGGTTTTAATAAAGGAAATCATCCAATATGCACCAAATCCGTTCGCAAACCAGGTAAAAATCATCGGCCAGAGAGTATTATTCAATCCGAAATTTCTCATTTCAATCATATAACCTATAATTCCCAACTGCGTTGGAACCATCATTGTCATCATAATGAAAACACTCAGTGCCTTTTTAAAACGAAATTTATATACATTCATTGCATAACCGACCATAGCACAGATAATAACAGAAAACACCATTGCCACAATCGAAATAAACAAGCCATTCGCATACGCCCTTACAAAATTGGATGCAAATATCGTTTTCAGATTCTCCAGCAGATAATCGGAAGGAAAAATCGGTGTGCCGCTGAATATTTCTTCACTCTTATATGTCGACATAGAGAACATGAACCAAAATGGAACCAGGGATACAAACGATATTATCGCCAGCAATAATCCAATCATCACTTTTTTTATTCTTTTCATCTTAGTCCTCTTTTCCGTTCATCATTCTCAAGCCCACCAGTGACACAATCACAATGAAGATAAACAATACACAGGAAAGTGCCGATGCATATCCAAGACGAGGATTTGCTCCAAATGCCTGATTGTAAAAATTCCATACCATCGTAAGGCAGCTTTGACCCGGTCCGCCGACTGACGATGAAGACTGATTGCTAAACACCAGGTTTGGTTCATCAAATAACTGAAAAGCATAAATTGCACTTGTTATTGCAACAAAAATCGTCACAGGCTTCAAAAGCGGAATCGTAATCTTAAAAAACGTTTGAATCCTGTTTGCACCATCAATTGTTGCAGCTTCATATACATCTTCTGAAATAGATGTAATTCCGGCAAGATACATTGTCATATAATATCCGGTACATTTCCATATAATCATAAAAGCAATTACAAACGGTGCCCAGGTTGGGCTTCCTATGAAATCAATTGCTTCTCCTCCTAACGCCATTATCAGACGATTCAGAAATCCGATATGCTTTTCAAAAATAAAGGTAAAAATCATGCCGATAGCTACAGGAGTTGTAATATACGGCAAAAAATTTACTGTCTGCAGCAGATTTTTGAAACATTTCAGGTTACAAAGTAAAGCTGCAAAAATTAACCCCAGTATAATTGCAATCGGGAATCCAATAATTCCGATTTTTATGGTATTCCATAATGAGCTCCAGAAAAATGCATCCTTCGTAAAGACATCCACATAATTTTGAAATCCTACTGTGACCTTCTCTCCATATCCATTCCAATCCAGCGTACTCATATAAAAAGAATAAAGTACCGGAAACAGATTGAATAAAAAGAAACAGACAAAAAACGGTGCCAGGAAAAACGTGGGCCAAAAGACTCTATATTTATTACGTTTCGCTTTTTTCATAATTTAGCTTCTTTCCAACTATTCTATCGTTACACTGTCATCTGTAATCAACTGGGTAATCTGTTCTTTACCGGTATTAACTGCATCATCCAATGTCATTTCTTTATCGTTCATAAGCAACTGTGCAAGATCAGAACGAACATTTACAAACACACTGTCACATCTTGACGGCACTGCCATTTTTGTATTTGGTGCGATTTCCTGATAATACAGATTAGCTATATCCTCTCCGCCGAAGAATTCAATCATATCATCACTTGCCTTAACCCATTCCGGATCATTCATCAGTTTTTTATATGGTGTGATATATCCAACAGCATCTCTGGCAAGTGTAGCGCCTTCTCCCTGCGTACTCCAGATAAGGAAGTCATATGCTGCTTTTTTCTGTTCGTCTGAGGACATCTTTGTAATACCTGCTGCTGCACCACCGTGAATGTAATCTGCAGGTGCATGCATAATTCCCCAGTTTCCTGCCCCATCCGGGTCATTTCCCTGAATGTAATAGCTAGGGCTCCAGCTTGGACATGGATAGAAAATATGGGTATCATCTGCATAGGTTGCATTTGCTTCCGGAGTTCCGTTCTGGTAGGAATCAACTGCATTTGCATCACGCATCTTTGTTAATACAGACATAATGTTGGTCATTTTCTCTGTATAATTTAAGGTATCACCGCTCATAACCGGAGTATCATCTGCGAAATAAAGCCATTCTGCAACAGCCTGTCCGGAATGGAACAGATAAACCTCTCCGTTGGATTTTTCATAGACTTCCGCACCTTTTTCAGCATAAGCATCATAACTGTTAAATATTTCTGAAAGTTCATTCGGGTCATCCGTTCCGAAATACTCTTTTGCCAAATCTCTTTTATAAGCGATTCCTGCAGGACACACATTTATTTCCACTCCGACTACAGTGCCATCCTCTGTTACTGCCTGATCTGCCAGACTTTCTACATATTCGCTCTTATCAAATCCATATGCTGCAAGGTCTTCACAAATATCCATTTTTTTCCAGTTGTCAATGATGATGTTATCCATAACGAGCACAACCGGAAGTTCTGAACCTGACGCCAATGCCTGCTGTACCTTTGGCTGCATGTCACCCCACTCCACAGCTGTTAATTCAAGCTTCACTTCCGGATGTTCTGCTTCATACGCAGATTTTAATGCCTCAAAATACGGGGAATCCCAACTCCAGACTGAAACTGTAACCTGTTCGTCCTTTTTTGCAGCTTCTGCCACCTGAAGGTTTCCTGCTGTAAGAGATGCCACAATTGCAGCGGCCATGAGAATACTAATTGATTTCTTCTTCATTTGTTTTTCCTCCTTTTTTAGTATCTCTTTCGATACATCAAGTATAACATTGCCATAGTTTTCTCAGGCTTTTCAATTTCGTACATTCTTTAAGAATTTCGAACACTGTTTTAAATTTTATTTCTTCCGGATACAGAATTGAAGGGCTGTCTATTTCCCGACAGCCCCTGATATATCATTACAATTCCACATTTTCCATTTTTAAAAATTGCACAACACTCATACAACGAGGATGTTCCATGTCAAGACTCAAGAAATCTTTATCTCCCGTAAGAATCACATCTACATCGGCAATAATCGCTGCATTTAGTATAGGCTGATCTTTCGCATCACGTATCAGCTTTTCAGCATGATATGCCGCCGGAATCAGCTCATAAGACAATTCTGCCAGTAATACTTCCGCATCCGGTAATTTGTCCGGCTTCTTTCGTCTTAACACTTCCCTTAATTCACGGATATTCTGATCGCAGAAAACAATACTGTGATTATCAGAAATATACAGAAACGTCTTTGCTACTAACGATTTTGGAAAAAGAATTGCTGAGATTAAAATATTGGTATCTACAAGTACTCTCATTCATTTCCCTTTCCATAGCGTACTTCATTTACAAGTGCCTGTACATCTTCGTCATTATACACGCCCATAGCCTCTGCAACACCTTGAAATGCGGCCTGTGTTTTATAAATAGCCTGTGCAGAAGCATTGTTGATAACAATGTCTCCGTTTGGTCTTTGGAAAAATAAAATCTTATCGCCAGACTTTAATCCTAATTTTTTTCTAATTTCAACAGGTACAGTAATTTGTCCGTTGGCAGAAATTTTTGCTAAATTCATAAAACCACCCTTTCTGATTTATTGTTCAAGGAAAAAATGTTTTCTTGAAATCTCAAGTTTTCTGTAATTATTATATGTAATATCAGAAAAAAAGTAAATAAGCTTTTCATTTTTCTCTAATTCCAGTTGTCATTTATTGTGCACACATTGTCTTAAATATTGTTTTTACAATTCGCCCTGCACATGCTCTTAATGCATCCACAGAAAGCTCACCTTTTTCAACTGCTTCCAGAATATTGGTCACATCCTTTTGAGTTCCCGGCATAATCAGGTCATTTCCTGCTTCGATACAGCCTGCCGCACTGGAATCCGGATACTTCTGATTTGGGGCAAGCTTCATCTCCCCATCTCCGGTCGTACCCCAGTCAGTCATAACAAACCCTTCAAACCCCCATTCCCCTCTGCAGATATCAGTCAGCAATTCTTTGTTATTTGCAGAATGAATTCCATTTACAAGGTTATAGGATGTCATGATGGATAATGGTTTCGACTCTTTTACGGCAATCTCAAAGCCCTTCAGGTAAATTTCGCGAATTGCCCGTTCTGAACAATGAGCATTTACATGAGCCCTGTTATCCTCCTGATTATTCAGGGCAAAATGCTTGATACAGGTTCCTCTTCCGCTGTGGCTCTGCACTCCAATGGTATCCGCTGCAGCACATTTTCCGGAAAGAAGCGGGTCTTCGGAATAATACTCAAAGTTTCTTCCGCATAAAGGATTTCTGTGGATATTCATTCCCGGAGCCAGCCAGATTTGAATACCGTACTCCTCCATTTCCTCTCCTACAAGGCTTCCAATCTTTTCAATCAAGGATATATTCCAGCTTTGTGCCAGCATAGTTGCGATGGGGATTGCCGTACAGTATTGATAGTAATCCCTTGCATTATCAGGTCTCTCGGGCGGTATAATACCAAATACTTCAAGTACACTGTTAAAAGATGGTTCACCAAGTCCTTCAATATAATTCCCCTCAGAATCAGTGACAAAATGCTTTAATAGCCTTAATCCCGCCGGACCGTCTGCAAGAACCATATTCGGAAGCTTTCTGCTTTCCAGCAGTTCTGAAGTGGTATCGCCTGCTGCTCCCGGACATACGGCAGAGGCTGCTCCAACTGTGGATTCCGCACCCATTCCACTTCTCGCAGAACCGACACAAATGGAGACAAGCTCCGTAACCGTTAAATCGGCTGTAAATTCCTCCAGACTGCAGTTACCGTTCTCTATATCTTCCACTGTAAGCTTATGTTTTCCAACAGAGCTTTTTTCTGTTTTACCAAAGCTTGAATCGGTATTTTGTACCGCATGCTCCGTTTCAGGTTCAAGTTCAAATTCTAACCTTACTGCATTTCTTCTTTCCTGTTCTTCTTCCGGATATGAGTATGTGTCTGCCGGTTTTGAAAAGTACTTCATTTCCACATCAACGGAAAGCTTATTTGTCAATTTTGCAGTTACCGCTGTTTCATTGAGCATTAGCGTAGCAGCTATATGAGTGTTTCTGGAATGACTTCCCACACGAATCAGATATTCCCCTTTTTCCAGAATATACGAAGCAGTCTCTTCATCATACGAAGCCATATCCATTAATGAAAAGCTCATCTCAACCAGCTCGGACTCCCCTGCTTTCAGTTCCTTTGTTTTTGCAAAGGCAACAAGCTCCTGATACGGTTTCTCCAGCTTTCCGTCCGGTGCAGAATAATATACCTGAACAACTTCCAGACCTGCATATTCCCCTTCATTTTTTACTTCCACAGACAGTTTTAACTGATTTTGCTCAATTTTTATATTCTGAACCTTTTGGGAAAACGTTGTATAGGAAAGTCCATATCCGAAGGGGTATGCCGGCTCAATATTAAAAGTGTCGAAATACCGATACCCTACATAAATTCCTTCTGTATAATACTCGTCACAGATATCTCCGTTCTGATAACTGAATTTGTCCGCATTCGGATAATCCTGATACTGTTTTGCCCAGGTGGTTGTCAGATGTCCCGACGGATATGCATTTCCCAGTATCACATCTGCAAGTACACTGCCTGCGCTGCTTCCGGGCTGGCTCATCAGGAGCACTGCATTCACTCCAGATTCATTTATGCAGCTTGTATCAATGGCACCACCCACATTTAATACAAGTATTACCTGTTCAAAATGTCCTCTCAAAGTACGGATATTTTCCTCTTCAATTTGTGATAATTTATAATCTCCTCCTTCTGCTTTTCGGTCGATTCCTTCGCCGGAATTTCGGGATATGATATACAGAGCCAGCTTAGCAAAATCTTCCTTTACATCCTCTTCAGTAATTAATATCTCATCCGGATCTTCCTTATACAGTGCAAGAATCTTCAGGAGTCCGTCACGACCTTCTTCATCCAGGATTTTCTTGATTTTTGTGCCTCTTTCTTTTACATTTTCTTCGCATACAGCCTGATACCTGTCAAGCCATTTCTGAGAAGTAATACGCATCCCTTCTGCTTTAAAGCCTTCTTCTATATTTACCACTGAACGGCTGTTTACGTCTCCCGAACCGGTTCCGCCCTTTACCGTATTTCTGACTCCACGGCCATACAAAGCTATCTTTTCCGGTTTTGTCTGCAGAGGCAAAATACCGTCATTTTTTAAAAGAACCATTCCTTCCGGTGCCAGTTTTCTTACCAAATTCTCATTTCTGATTTCTCTTTCACTTTTTTCCTGAGAAAGTGAAGCGTATAATTTTGCCATTGACATTTCCTCCTGCTTTTTTACCTTTACCGTATATTCCTGTATTTCTTTTTTTCTTTACAAGGCTTTTGCCCATTTTATATATTCATTCAGCCAGAATCCATATTCTGTTCCGCCGGCAGCTCCAAATCCATGACCTGCCCCCTCAACCACTACTTCTTTATGCGGTGTGGATGTATCTTTGAGAACCTTCACATATTCCCCGATATCCTGCAGACTGACCATAGTATCTTTTGTTCCATAGCATATGAAATGAGGAATTCCCACGCTGTTCATATGTGAGACTGCATCATAAATCTGCCGATATTCCTCTCTTTTCTTTTCATCACGTACCTCATCTGCCGGGAAAGATGCATACAGCATATTAATGTTATATTGATACTTCAATGCCGGATAAATGAGTCCTGCGAACTGAATCGAATCAGCTGTCATGTCCACTTCATCTTTTTTATAATCCGGCAGTGTGATAAGCCCCTGTCGTAAAACGTTCATAAACAGCGAAACCTGTGCACCGCCTGCGCTGAATCCGATAGCACCAATCTGCTTAGGGTCGTATCCATAATCCTTCGCGTGAAAACGGACATAGCGCACAGCTCTCTGCATATCCATCAGCGGGTATGGCTGATAATACGGGCAACTGCGATACCACAGCACAAATGCTGTAATTCCGTTTTTCTGAAGTTCCTTTGCAATATCAACGCCTTCTCCATCCATTGATTTGACGCAATAACCACCACCTGGCACAACGATAACCGCTTTTTTGCTTCCTTTGGCAATAAATGGAATCAAATACGGCACATCCGTAAATGTATCCTGATAATCCGAATCCTGTTTTTTTACCCACCTGTCCACATAGGTGTCGATGGTCTTCTTGCTGTTTTTCTTAAATGTTCCGTCTTTCAGTGTCAGAATCCATCGTATTGTATCCAGTTTAACGCTGGGTTTTATGTTTTTTCTAAGCTCCATTACGCTTACTTTTTTTTGATTACTGTTTCCCGGGATTTTTTCTCCCCAAATATTAAGCTTCTCCATGATTCTATTCTCCAATTTCACATCTGTTATAAACTCTTCAATCTTACTGTCTTGCTCTCACAGCCTTCTGCTTCAAACACTACCTTAATATCGCCTTTTTCCCCGTTACCGCGAATTGCAGCACGAAGTCTTCCCTCATAGGTTTTTGCCGTCAAATCAAAGTAATTCTCTTCTGAACGCGGGTCAGCACTTCCGTAACCTATGATTTCTCCTGCTCCCTCAATGGAAACAGTAATTTCTTTCATCAAATCCATATTCACCGTTCTATCTGCATCCTCAAGGCTAATATCGATATAAGCAATATCACTTCCGTCACATGGAATGACCTCTTGGTCGGCACAGGCATAGATTTGTGTCGTTTGCCAACAGGCAGTTTTCAATTCGTCCTCTGCAGTTCTCACACCGTCACGGTATACCGTTACAGATAAACAGCCCGGCTGATATACTGTTTCAAAATATGCTATGTTTTTCTTTGTCTCACCGACTTTCCTGCGCTCCAAAACTTCTCCATTCAGACGAAGTTCAGCTTCTTCTGCATTCGTATATACTTCGACAGTCACAGATTTCCCTTCTTGTCCACGGAATGTCCAGCTCTTCATTGCATCGGTAAATCCCCAGTCCGTTGTATCGTGTGGAACATCATGGTACTGTGGCGGCTGTACGAACAGATACGCAAGGTTTGTCTTTTTCCAGATTGTCTCTCTCCAATAAGAAACAGGTCTTCTTACTCCGATAAGGTCAATATCACCGCAATATGCTGATTTATAAGGATATTCTTTATACAAGATTCTCTTCTTGCTCTTTACATAGTCTGTTTTTCCAATTCCCGGTTCTCCTAAGTAGTCCCATGCCGTCCATACGAAATCACCGATTACATGAGGCAGACGTTCTACAAGTTCCCAGTTCACATCCAAATTTTTGGCAAGTGTTTCTGAACCGAACAGAATCCAGTTCGGATATGCCTTTCCATCACTTTCATAGCGTTCTGCTGCATAATTATATCCCACAATATCCAACTGACCGGCCGCTTCTTCCGTACCTTTCATAATAGTCTCACTTTGCAGGAGAAGTCCCTTTTCACTTCCCAGTTCATTCATCACCGTATTGATTTCCGCAGGCATATCATTTCCTGTCTCATTTTCTTTTTTTTCGCAGACTTTTTTTTCACCGTTCTTCATATGAGCTTCTGCCAACAATTCTTCAATTTTACCTGTTAGAAGCATTGATGGATTGATAGCGTTTGTTACTGGTCTTGTATTGTCCATGCTGCGAATATAGTCTGCAAATTTCTTGCCCCACTGCACATCATATGGATTACTCAGTTCCATAATCTCATTTCCTATCGAATACATAATGACACACGGATGGTTATAAGCCTTCTCTACCATATTGCGAATGTCTTCCTCCCAGGAATCGGTCATATGCATTCCGTAATCGAAATCTACCTTTGTGGCTGTCCATACATCCGTATACTCGTCCATGACATACATTCCCAGCGTATCACAGGCACGAAGTAATTCTCTGCTGATTGGATAATGGGAACTACGAACTGCATTATATCCGGCCGCTTTTAACTTAGCGATACGATTACATGCCGCATGTTCAAATTCACGTGCACCGATTATTCCGTTATCGTGATGAATACAGCCGCCCTTTAAATTCACAGTCTTTCCATTTACCCGCAAGCCATAAAATGGGTCCACCTGGATTTTTCGGATGCCAAATGTACCGTCATCACTGTCCAGAACTTCTTCACCGTCCTCAATCGATACTTCATACCGATATAATACCGGGTTCTCTGCATCCCATAATCTTGGCTTTCTGACGTAAAGCTTCATCTGATAGGTTTCATCCGTTCCTTCCGAAAGCGAAATTCGCATTTTGCTACTTCCCGCCTCATTTCCGTCAGGATCAATCAAACGTGCAGCGATATAGCACTGTTTTAATTCTGTCGTTTCATTATGGACTGCCGTCTGAACATCAACCTCTGCAAATTCTTCCTCAATTGTGCCTGCAGCAACTTTCACTCCGGCGACTCCGAAATGTACACGATTCGAAGTAATCAAATTCACGTTTCGATAAATGCCGCAGCCGGTATACCATCTTCCGCTGTTTACTCCGTTTTTCACGATAACGTTCACGAAGTTTTTATCGCCGACTCTTACATATGGTGTTGCATCAATATAGAAGTTGCCGTACCCATACGCATGTTTTCCGGCAAATGCACCGTTAATATAGATATAGGCATTCTGATAGACACCTTCAAACTCCAACCAGACCTTTTGGCCAGAATATTCTTCACCCAGAATAAAATTCTTTGTATAATGACATGTAATTTCCTGAAAATATCCATTTCCGTTCAGGGCAGCATTTTTGCCATCCCTTTCCATCTCTATAGATGCATCATGTGGCAGTGTCACTCGCTTCGTCACTGCATTACCGGCATCAAACAGTAATGCAAGTGTACTTCCGCCATTTGCATAAAACACCCAGTTCTGATTAAATTTCTCCCGTTTCATACCATTCATCCTCTCTACTTAGGTTAATTCTGTTTCCTTACTTCGTCCGTTTCATGTATCCTTTACTGTTTTTAGAATAATTCACCGTGTGTTTTATTGCTGTTCTATTTTTCTTTTTTTTATTCTAAAATCACGTTCAATAGTCTGTTTTTCTTTCACAGTAAACAAAAAAGACCCAAGAATCAATCCTAAAATTATTCTGGTTCTCGGAGAGAAATCCATTAGTCCTGCCAGCATGTTACATGCCAGCGCCAACCCCAGTGTTGTCGGAATCATACTCTGACTTAGGATTATGGGAATGGTATGAAAACCGAATCCGTCTGCAAAAGTTTATTCTATTACCTCGTACTCATCAATCATCACCTGTACGGTTTCCTCTGTCAAAGCCGAATTTTTCCAAGATAAAAAATTTCAACCCGGTCAATTCTGACCGGGTTGCTTTCATCATGCGTTCTTTGGAAAAATTTCAGCCATAAGTTTATTGCGGTATGAGACATCTTCAGAAGCTTTCTTTA
>JAUNPJ010000120.1 GCA_030536755.1 Eubacteriales bacterium
CGACCGAAAATCCATGTTTTGATTGATGTTGGCTGTTATTTTTACTATAATGGAGTATGTAATGGATGAGAAAACGTCCTTTTCTATGAGGCTGCTATAAATTTGATAATCCGAGATAACAAAGAACATTTCCTCCAATTATTCAACTGCTGGTTGAATGACATGGCTGATATTTTGTGCTAGACTAATTATAAACACATAATGAAGAGAAAAGTGCAATAGGTGTGTTGGAGGGTGCAAATGATAGGGGGAGCATTTGTGATGAAACCAGTATGTATTGCCATTCAGGCAGAACGGACCGGAAAAAGAATTCAAGAATTATTTAGAATAAATGGATATACCGTGCGTGATGTGCAGGAAGCGATGGGATTTACGAAACCACAGGCAATTTATAAGTGGTTATCGGGGCAGTCGCTGCCTTCGGTGGATAATCTTGTTGTATTGAGCCGAATCCTTCATACCAGCATTGATAATATCCTCGTCGTTGACGGGGATATTGCTTTTCGAGAGAATCGTTACTGCTTTTTTATGCTGCTGCAATACTGGCGCAGGGTGACAGTGAACATGAGAGCAACACGGTGCTCTTGCTGTAACATCTTGGAGGCCGAAGGAGGAAGAATTGGAAAGCCGGGGAATGGATGAAGTTTTAAAGAGTGGAGAGAAACTGGTTCCGTTGGACATTGTGCTGGATTATCCGGTAAACTGGGAATTTTGGAAAGTGCTGCGGGATTTGATTCAGAATTTTTATGACAGCATTGGATATAAAAATTTTAAGCAGGAGTTTGAGTACCATTCTATGCTTGAGGCAGATGGAAGAATTACATTGGTTATGAAAACCAGGAATCATCCATTTAGCTATGAGTGGCTGACTTATTTAGGCGGGAGTACAAAAACCGGGAAAGATGATTTCATTGGAAATTACGGGGAAGGTTTTAAAGTCTGCATGTTATGTTTGATGCGGATGGAGTGTCAAGTAACGATGGAATCTCAGGATTGGAAGCTTTCTCCTTGCGTATATTCAAGAGAGATTGATGGAAAGCAGTTAGATATGCTTGGATATCAGGTTTCGAAGCGTTACGATGATGGAAACACAATATTGACAGTATGTGGGATAGATAGTTGTTATAAAAATGAAATTCAAGAGGGGATGCTGAACTTTTTTTATCCGGAGAATCCGCTTGTGGGAGAGAAGATAGTGGAGACGGACACATATGCGATATATGGACGTTCTGACGTGCCTGTGCCATGTGATGATTGGAATGCGGATATAATCGGAATTTTGTTTTTTCGGTATCTTGCCAGAGGAAGACTGCCTTTCCCACTGATAATTCTTTTAAAACGTTATTGCGATTATAGTGAAGAAAAAAGAGCCCGCAATCTGTTGAAAAACTATCAGATAACAGAGATGCTCTATTGGATGGCAGAATTGATGAGGGCAGAGGATTCTTATATGCTTTTAATTCGGCTTAAGTATTATTGGGATGAACTTCCGAAGATAAGCAAAGAAAATCGAATGGATATTACTACCTGGTATTATGTAATATGTCAGTTAGTGAGGAATGTCAGCCAGGATGAGGAGCTGTGCACTAGATTCCGAAAAGAATATCCTAATCTGATTTATCTGGAACGAATCAGTTCCGATATCGTTCAAAACAGGAAAATAAAGGCGGCAAGAGAATGGTATTGGATTCAGAAAAGGAAAGAGTGGATTGTAAATCCTGTATTTCGTCTGCTTGGAGTTCCATCGCTGCTTGAGATGCACAGGAAAGACGAAGAAAATAACGTCTATAAGCAGCCAACACAGAAGCAGCGCAGACTATGGGAATTGCTGGAAACGGCGTATCGGATTACTGTTCCGAATTCCGTCATTCAGGGGGAAGAACCGCCGGGTCTCTTGATTTGCGAGCATTACAAAGGAAGTCCTATGGCATTTGCAAAAAGAATTTACGTTCCGGCTTTCGAAGGAGGGCGGAAACGAAAGTATAAAATTGAAAAAATCGTTATGGAAGAGAGTGGCTTTTATGGAAATTTTTATGAGATATTTTTAAAATATTCAGAAGCCAGGTTTCGTGCTTTTGGGACAGACCGAAGCCGAGGAATGGCATCGCTTTTGACCTGTCTGGGCGGCTGGATGATGAACCAGAGTGAGGAATTGAAGAAAATCTGCATATGCTGGGAGGAGATTGCACATGAGGATTGAAAGATTGAATCTGGTGATGACTTATCCAGTACATTGGATGAAGCATGAGGTGATGAGAGATTATATTCAGAATTTTTTTGATGCAGTAGGTTACGAACGGTTTTTGGAAGACTTTTCTCATACATATGATGAAGAGAGACATATATTGACCATGAGTGCCGAGAAGGGATTTTCCATGGAATGGCTTTTATATATTGGAGCATCCAGTAAGAGAGGGAAGAGGACGGGCGAACAGATTGGCAGATATGGGGAAGGATTTAAGATAGCGTCTCTGGTAGCATATCGGGATTTTCATTATGACATTGTGATGGAATCGAAAGAATGGAGAATCCATGTCATCCAACAGGAAGATATAATTGACGGAAAGTCGGTTAAGGTACTTTCGTATGAGATAGAGGATCGTGTTTTTGGTGAAAATTCGGTTTTGATATTAAAAAATGTCGAAAAGGAAGATTATCAGACGTTTCTAAAAGCGATGAATGGTTTTTTCTATGAAGGAAATCCAACTTTTGGTAAAATAATTGCAAAAACAGATGATTATGCAATATTTTCTTTATCAGAAGGAGCATTCGCAAAAGAGGGGGCGTTATTTGCCGGTCGTTTAAAACGTGCAGAATTGAAAGTTCCGCTGATTGTCTGCAATCATCGATATCGGTCTGTAATGGATGGGAGAGACCGTGAACCTTATTGCAAATGGGAGATTGAAGAGTGCCTGGAAGATGTACTGGAAGAATTAGAACCGAAGGCAGCGTATACGGTGCTCTGCCAGTCAGAGCGCTACTGGAACAAATCGCGAAAGAAACAGCGGTATTCGATAAACTGGGAGAAGCTGATTGTCATCCTGATTGAACGTGTGATGCCTGATAAAACGTTGATTGTGCAGTTTTATCAGGATTATGGCGAAGATTTAATTGCTGATTTTGAAATTTCTGGCTGCGGGAATAGGAGAAGGCAGGCATTGAACTGGCTGCATCGTTCTGCAGAGTACCAAAAGCGCAGACTGGTAATTTCTGAATTTCAGGAATTGGGAATTCCGGGATTGAATGATTTATGTCGGAAATGTGGAGGATATGAACTGCTTCGAGATGCAGACGAACGAGAAAAAAGATATTTAAACATCTTGGAACGGATTGCAGGAGATGTGTTTGACGGATATATCTGCTATGATAGTTTTCCATGTTGTCGGATAATTAAGAATCAGCCGCCTCATGCCGGTGCCGCGCATTCGATAGCATCGAAGAGAAGAATGGTGAATTGTTTAGGACTGAAGGTGAAGTCAGATATAAGGTGTATTCATCTGAAAGCTTCGCTTCTGCAGGCGGATAGCTTTTCTATGGCAGTTTCTGTTTATATGCATGAACTTCTTCATCAATTTGGCGGAGACAGTTCG
Organism: Eubacteriales bacterium; assembly: GCA_030536755.1. GTDB lineage: Bacteria > Bacillota > Clostridia > Lachnospirales > Lachnospiraceae > JALFVM01. Next base: position 3,591 of record JAUNPJ010000120.1, read on the forward strand.
GTTTCCTTTCGAAAAGCGATTAAAGCGATGTCACTTTGCATGATACAGAAATCTGATGTGTTGATGAAGTATCAAATGGAATGGGAGGCTGTGGAAAAAACAAATGTTGGAGTTTGAATGGAAAGCATTGCACATTATGGAGTATGAATATGGTTATGCATTGGGATATTGTCAGGGAAAGGAAGCTTCACAGATTGAGACTCTCATTTTATTGTTGAGAGATAAAAAAGCGAAGATGGCTAATCCAGAAAACATAGAGGAAGCAGCGAGGATTGAAAAAAGTATAGAAAAATTATTCTCACAAGAACAAACAGAAGAAGTGCAGCGGTTTATAGGGCGGTATCCGTATATGGATGAGACAGTATTGGCGCAGCGGATTATGTCAGAAACAGAATTTCGTTTTAGTGCATCGATTAATTAAAAGAAGCCGTCCCTTGTTTGCTATGAAAGGAAGAGGGACGGCCGATGATGCAGATATTACTCCATCTCCTGCTCAATCAGATAATCGTCGTACATCATTTCCAGCTCTTCAAAATCATCGTAATCCAGTTTTTTCAGATTGGCGTATTTCATA
>JAUNPJ010000002.1:0-68263 GCA_030536755.1 Eubacteriales bacterium
AATGTTATTTTTTACAAGAATTTACAAGGCTCCTTCCACCGCCTGAAGGCAGTGGTTTCCGCCTGTATTAAACGAAAGGTTTTATTTATGAATATACACTTCGCACTTTGAATCCATAACGGTTCAGAAGGAGCGGAACAAGAAGTACACACACTGGAGGAAATTTACCATGGAATTTAGACAGTTAGAAGCATTTGTAGCCGTCTCCGAATTAAAAAGCTTTTCCAAGGCAGCACAACAGCTGTATTTAACACAGCCAACCATCAGTTCCCACATCAAGGCACTCGAAAAAGAGCTTGGCACCACTTTGATCAAAAGAACGACAAAATCATTTGTCCTGACGGAACAGGGACAGCAGTTTTTCCCGTATGCCCGAAGGATGCTGGAGCTAAAAAAAGCAGCATTGGAAAAAATCCAGACACCGCACAGACAGTATCTGCATCTGGCCGCCTCCACCATCCCGTCCGGCTACCTGCTTCCTCAGGTTCTTGCCAATTATCGAAAAGAAAATCCGGAAACCTATTTTCACATCTGCCAAACCGACAGTTTTGGTGTGGAAAATCAGGTAATGGACGGAACCGTCGATCTGGGGCTGACGGGGCAATACTGCGACAACAACCGTGTTGTGTGTGAAGCTTTCTGCAGTGATCATCTGGTTCTGGCTGCTCCTTCCACAGACTACTATTATCAATTGAAACGCGAAAATCCGTCCTTGCAAAGGCTTCTCCAGGAACCTATGATCGTGCGGGAAATGGGATCCGGAACACAGAAGGCGGCCAATCAGTTTCTGAAAGAGCATCAGATCGATGAACTCTCTCTGAACATCATCGCGCGTATCAACGATCTGGAATCCATCAAGCAAATGGTCACGCAGGGAATGGGTGTTTCTATCCTGTCTGATTTTGCGACCCGCAATCTGGCTGATTCCGGACAGATCCTTACCTTTCCTCTTTATTCGCAGCACCCACGAGAGTTCTATGTGCTCCGTCTGAAAGAGCGCACTCTGACCAGACCTTTGCAAACCTTTATCAAATATCTCAAATCTTATGATTTTACTGAAAAAAAATAGGGAGCCTTGCTCCCTTTTTATTATTATAAAAACCGCCTGCAGCAAAATGCTGCAAGCGGTCTGTATAATTCAGAAATTATTCTGCAGAGTGCAGAGTTACTAATTTCTTCAGATATTCATATCTGTCTTTAGCCTGCTCTTCGTTCAGAGCGAACAGTTTCTCAGCTTTAGCCGGGTTAGAACGTTTCAGAGAATTGTAACGAACCTCGCCGTCCAGGAACTCCTGATATCCTTCTGTAGATGGCTCTTTGCTGTCTAAGCTGAACTTGCTTCCTTCTGCTGCAGGATTGAAGCGGAAGTTATGCCAGTATCCACACTTAACTGCTAATTCTTCCTCAGTCTGAGCTTTGCTCATACCTTTCTTGATACCATGGTTGATACATGGAGCATAAGCAATGATCAGAGATGGTCCCGGATAAGCCTCAGCCTCTGCAATTGCTTTTACAGTCTGGTTGAAGTCAGCACCCATGGAGATCTGTGCTACATATACATAGCCATAGCTCATTGCGATGCTTGCCAGGTCTTTCTTCTTTGTCTCTTTACCGCCAGCTGCGAACTGTGCGATCGCACCTGTTGGTGTAGCTTTGGAAGACTGTCCACCTGTGTTGGAATATACCTCTGTATCGAATACCATGATGTTGATATCTTTACCGGAAGCTAATACGTGGTCAACACCACCGAAACCGATGTCGTATGCCCATCCGTCACCACCGAAGATCCACTGGGATTTCTTAGCCAGGAAGTCTTTCTGAGCAAGGATCTCCTGAGCTTTTTCGCATCCGCAAGCCTCTAAAGCAGCAACCAGTTTGTCTGTAGCAGCACCGTTAGATACGCCGCATCCATAAGTGTCTAACCACTCCTGTCCAGCAGCTTTTACGTCTTCGTTTGTTCCGTTCGCAACAACGTCCTCAACTTTTGCTTTCAGTCCGCCACGGATAGCGTTCTGAGCCAGTAACATACCATAACCAAACTCAGCAGCATCCTCGAACAGAGAGTTTGCCCATGCAGGACCCTGTCCTTTTGCGTTTGCTGTGTATGGTGTAGATGGTGAAGAGTTACCCCAGATAGAAGAACATCCTGTTGCGTTCGCGATGTACATTCTGTCACCGAACAGCTGTGTGATCAGTTTTGCGTAAGGAGTCTCGCCACATCCAGCACAAGCACCTGAGAACTCAAGCAGTGGCTGTTTGAACTGGCTTCCTTTTACTGTGCTCTCTTTGAATTTTGCGATAACGTCAGCTTTTGCAGGCAGCTCTACTGCATAATCGAAGTATTTCTGCTCGCCAGCGTTTGCTTCCATGTTTGCCATAGCAAGTGCTTTTGCACCTTTCTTACCTGGGCAGACATTGACACAAGAACCGCATCCTGTACAGTCATATGCAGATACAACCATAGCGAATTTGTACTCTTTCATTCCTGTCATTTCCAGAGTCTTCAGACCTTCCGGAGCTGCAGCAACTTCTGCGTCTGTCATAGCGATTGGACGGATAACTGCGTGTGGGCAGACATAAGAACATCTGTTACACTGGATACAGTTTTCCGGATTCCATACAGGAATATCTACTGCGATACCACGTTTCTCGTATGCAGATGTACCAGATGGTGTTGTACCATCCACATAAGCATTGAATGCAGATACAGGCAGTGTGTTACCTTCCTGAGCGTTTACTTTAGCCTGGATGTTGTTAACGAAATCAACAACTTCCTGACGTCCTTTTTCTGCATGACCCATAGCAAGACCTTCGTCAGCTGCATCTTTCCAGCTTTCCGGAACAGTGATCTCAACAACCTGTTTTGCACCAGCGTCGATTGCATCGTAGTTCATCTGAACGATCTTGTCACCTTTTCTTCCATAAGTAGCTTTTGCAGCAGCCTTCATCAGGTCAATTGCCTGCTCCTCAGGAATAATATTTGCAAGTTTGAAGAATGCAGACTGAAGAACGGTATTGATACGTCCGCCAAGTCCGATTTCTTTACCAATCTTGATACCATCGATTACATAGAATTTGATTCCATGGTTTGCGATGAATGCTTTTACCTGTCCTGGTAAGTGTTTCTCAAGTCCTTCCATATCCCATGGGCAGTTCAGAAGGAATGTACCGCCGTCTACCAGCTCCTGAACCATGTTGTATTTGTTCACATAAGAAGGATTGTGGCAGGCAACAAAGTTTGCTTTGTGGATCAGGTATGTAGATTTAATTGGTGATTTACCAAAACGAAGGTGAGACATTGTAACACCACCGGACTTCTTAGAGTCATAGTCAAAGTAAGCCTGTGCATACATGTCTGTGTTGTCACCGATAATCTTAATGGAGTTCTTGTTTGCACCAACAGTACCGTCAGCACCAAGTCCCCAGAATTTGCAGTTGATGGTTCCTTCTGGAGTTGTTACCAGAGGAGCGCCTGTCTCAAGAGACAGATTTGTAACGTCATCCACGATACCCAGTGTGAATGGAGATTTTGTTGTGTTCTCGAATACAGCAACGATCTGTGCCGGTGTTGTATCTTTGGAACCTAAACCATAACGTCCTGTCAATACAGGTGTGTCATTGAATTTTGTTCCTTTCAGAGCTGCAACAACGTCTAAGTATAATGGCTCGCCAAGTGCACCCGGCTCTTTTGTTCTGTCTAATACAGTGATGCATTTTACAGACTCAGGAATTGCCTCAACCAGAGCTTTTGCAGAGAATGGTCTGTAAAGACGAACTTTCACAACACCAACTTTTTTGCCTGCAGCTGTCAGGTAGTCGATTGTCTCTTCGATCGTATCACATACAGAACCCATAGCAACGATTACGTTCTCAGCGTCAGCTGCTCCGTAGTAGTTGAACAGTTTGTAGTCTGTACCGATCTTCTCGTTTACTTTGTCCATGTACATCTGAACGATTTCAGGCATAGCATCGTAATATGGGTTGCAAGCCTCTCTAGCCTGGAAGAAGATATCCGGGTTCTGAGCAGAACCTCTCTGGCATGGATGATTTGGATTCAGAGCATTGTCACGGAATGCTTTGATTGCATCCATATCTACCATATCAGCAAGATCTTCGTAGTCCCATGTCTCGATCTTCTGAATCTCATGAGAAGTACGGAATCCGTCAAAGAAGTTAATGAAAGGAATCTTTCCTTTCAGTGCTGCACAGTGAGCAACTGGTGTTAAGTCCATAACTTCCTGTACACTGGACTCACACAGCATAGCTGCACCTGTCTGACGGCATGCATATACGTCAGAGTGGTCACCGAAAATAGATAATGCGTGGCTTGCAAGAGCACGTGCAGATACGTTAAATACGCCTGGAAGCTGCTCGCCGGCAATTTTGTAAAGGTTAGGAATCATCAGAAGAAGACCCTGAGAAGCTGTGTATGTAGTAGTCAGAGCACCTGCTGCCAGAGATCCGTGTACTGCACCGGCAGCACCTGCCTCAGACTGCATCTCTGTAACCTGTACTTCACGTCCAAAAATGTTCTTTCTTCCCTGAGTTGCCCACTCATCTGTTGCTTCAGCCATAACAGATGAAGGAGTAATTGGGTAAATTGCAGCTACGTCAGAATAAGCATAGGATGCATGAGCGGCTGCATGGTTACCATCCATGGTTTTCATCTTTCTTGCCATTTTCTCTTTTCCTCCTTGAAAAAGTTAAAAATTAATGATATATAGAACTGGCTGTCCTAAAATTCCATTTGTTATTATAACACAAGTTTTTCTGACTGTCCATTTCCATTCTTGGTATTTCTGTATATATTTCAATACAAAATTTTCGCCATATTTGCGCACTTTACGGCCCATCATCCGGCAGACGCTGCATCAATTTGTCATAAGAACATACGCCCTGTTTATTCCAATTGCAGTTTCCGCAAATTTCATCAAACTTTTGCTTATCCAGATATTTTTTCGCACGAATCTGAAGTTCCCGATACGTATAAATTTCATCTTTTTGCAGTTGCAATATCCGGCATACCATTTCATCTTTTTTTGCAATTTGATTCTTTTTGCTGCCGCAAGTATTTTGTTTTGTCAGATTCGGACAATTCTGACAGATTTCATCCGGAACACCCACCGCAAGAAGAGGCGTATCTGGATGTTCTCTCAACTGCCGGACCATTTTTTCCATCCCCGCACAAAATCCGGTGCTGTAGCCCTTTCCCTCAAAAAGCGTGGTGCACAGCACATGATGCGCCCTAAGCGATCTGCCCATGATTGATCAAGTTTGCCTGCATCAGTCTTTTTCGAAGAATGCTTCCGGCCAGAAGTGCGCCGATCACAGACAATACATCTTTTACAAGATATGGTACCGATACAAGAAGCAAAGACTGCACAAACCCTGTATTTGTCACAACACTAAACTGAATTGCTCCAAGAAGATGACATACTGCCAATCCCACAAGTCCTGCAATGACTGCCAGCATCTTATTTTTACATGCTGCTCCGACACCACACAGACCGGCCAGAAAAATAAAGCCGAAAATAAACCCGCCGGTCGGGCCAAGAAGCTTGGAAATTCCACCGGACATTCCCGCAAAAACAGGCACGCCAATCGTTCCGATCAGAAGATACAAAGCACCGCAGGCCGCACCTCTTTTCCAGCCCAGAACATAGCCGCAGAGGGCCACTGCAAAGGTCTGTAACGTAATCGGTACACCGGACGGCATTGGAATTTCAAGAATGGAGAGCACTGCCAAAACAGCAGTAAACATTCCAATCATAACCATAGATCTAACATTGAATTGTTCTTTCATAATCATATACCCCTTTCGTTTCTCACACATTTCAATTTGTCAACCACAATCATCATATGTGTTCACTCTTCATTTGTCAACCATTATTCTGAAAAAGTTTACTTTTTTGTACAACAAAAATGGAGGAATTCATTTCCTCCATTTTCCCATATCACATCCTTATTCACCTTACATTCCTATTCACTGCATTGAGCCATAATTTCCTCAAGACTCCTCTGAGCAAGCATATCCCGAAGAGCCTTCTGCACCTCTCCTAAATAATGATGTACTCTGCACGCCTCGTCGCCAGCGCCATTTCTCGAACAAGGCTTATGGGGATTCAGGCACTCGATAATAAACAGATCCGGATCGATCGCAAGATAAATATCCAGCAAAGAAATTTCTGACAATTGTCTATTCAGAGCATACCCCCCATGCACTCCACGAAATCCCACCACAAGTTCTGCTTTCTGTAATTTTTTCAGAATCTTGTATGCGAATGGTGCCGTAATGTCTTCCCTCTCGCAGATTTCGTTAACACTTAGTCTCGGCTCGCCGTTCAGTGCCCTGATTACGCGAACGGCATAATCACATTCTCTTGTAATTAACATCCCTCTCATCTCTTTTCTTCAATCATTTAATAAAGACGTGAAATCTTATTAAATTGATTATATCAAACAGTACACACTTTATGCAAGTAAAACTGTCATTTTTTTAACATGTTTGTTATTTAGATGTTTATTGTCAGAATAAAGTTTAATCCTCTGCAAAAAGTACAAAAATGCCTATCAGTAAGATCACAGCCCCCATAAGAATGCGCAGTGCTTTACTGAAGGATGCATATTTCGGATTGTCGATCACGGCCTGCACTGCACTGTAGCTGGTTCCCGCCGCTACCAGAAGAATACTGTGCCCAATCGCATACAATGCCATCAGAAAAATCCCCCAGATCATGCTTCCGTCGGCCTTTGCGACCATGGCAAGCAGTGCGATCATAACTGGCGTTGCACAGTGCGATGCAAATACACCATTCAGCATACCGATCAGAAACGCCCCAATGTATCCTTTTCTGCTCATCTTTCCATCCATATGAACATGAGGGATAATATGAATCACATCCCAGATCTGCAATGCCATCAAAATCATCAGAATGCCAAGAAGCATCGACCACCAATGACCGGCGTCGTGCATCACATGTCCGATCACAGAAGCCAGGCTTCCAAAAATTGCAAACGTAGATGCCATGCCAAAAGCCATGACCACCGAAAGACGAAACGCTTTTTTGGTATCCGACCGGGAAGACGCTCCCACATAGGCAATCACGGAAGGAATCGTAGACAGGGAACAGGGCGTAAACGATGTGATCACACCCGCAAGCAAACATAAAATCGGTGCCAGCCATACATTATCTTTGATAAGCTGCGCCAGCATTTCTAACCATTGTGTCATTTTCTCACCTCATATTATCATTTCATTCGTTCAGCATTTTCATCACTGCATTTCGCCAAACAATTGTCCAGAATCTCAATTTTACTGTTATAGCACGAATTGCACAGATTGTCAACCGAAGAAGTCAGAGGAACGCCGAAAAAATACTTGCAAATTTTCCAATATCCTGTAAAATGTATAAAGACTATATAACATGATTAATAGGAATAAATAGATGAGGTTATGACATGATTTCAGCAAATAACGTAACATTACGAATTGGAAAAAAAGCACTTTTTGAAGATGTAAATATCAAATTCACCGAAGGCAACTGCTATGGTCTCATCGGTGCCAACGGTGCAGGAAAATCTACCTTCCTGAAGATTCTTTCCGGTCAGTTGGAAACCACCAAGGGCGATATCTCCATCACACCCGGCCAGCGTCTTTCCTTCCTGCAGCAGGATCATTTCAAATATGACGAATATCCTGTTCTCGATACGGTTATCATGGGAAATGCGCGTCTTTATGAAATTATGAAGGAAAAAGAGGCAATCTACGCAAAAGAAGACTTTACCGATGAAGATGGAATCCGCGCCAGCGAGCTGGAGGGAGAATTTGCGGAGATGAATGGCTGGGAGGCAGACTCTGATGCCGCAACACTCTTAAACGGACTGGGAATCGAGCCGGAATTTCATTATTCGATCATGAAAGACCTGAACGGAAGCCAGAAGGTCAAAGTTCTTCTTGCTCAGGCTCTTTTCGGAAATCCGGACATCCTGCTCCTCGACGAGCCGACCAACCACTTGGATATGAATGCGATCGAGTGGCTTGAGGAATTTTTGATCAACTTTGACAATACGGTTATCGTCGTATCCCATGACCGTTATTTCTTAAATAAAGTCTGTACACATATTGCAGATATTGACTACGGAAAAATCCAGCTTTATGCCGGTAACTACGACTTCTGGTTTGAGTCCAGCCAGCTTCTCGTAAAACAGATGAAAGAAGCAAACCGCAAAAAAGAAGAGAAGATCAAAGAGCTGCAGGAATTCATCAGCCGATTCAGCGCAAACGCTTCTAAGTCCAAACAGGCTACTTCCCGTAAGCGTGCGCTGGAGAAAATCCAGCTTGATGAAATGCGTCCTTCCAGCCGTAAATATCCATACATTGATTTCCGTCCAAACCGTGACATCGGAAATGAAGTTCTTATGGTAGAGGGACTGTCCAAAACGATCGATGGCGAGAAGATCATTGACAATCTTACTTTTACACTCGGACACGATGACAAAGTTGCTTTCGTGGGCTCCAACGAGCGTGCCAAAACCACGCTGTTCCAGATTCTGATGGGAGAGATGGAACCAGACGAGGGAACCTATAAATGGGGTGTGACCACAACCCAGACCTACTTCCCGAAAGACAGCACAGCTGAATTTGATAACGATCTGACGATTGCCGACTGGCTGACACAGTACTCCGAGATCAAGGATACCACTTACGTGCGCGGTTTCCTGGGACGTATGCTGTTTGCCGGCGAAGACGGCGTCAAGAAAGTCCGAGTATTGTCAGGAGGAGAGAAGGTTCGCTGCCTGTTATCCAAGATGATGATCTCCGGGGCCAACATCCTGATTCTTGATGAGCCGACCAACCACCTGGATATGGAGTCCATCACAGCTCTCAATAACGGACTGATCAAGTTCCCGGGAGTCATTCTCTTTGCCTCCCACGACCATCAGTTTGTACAGACGACTGCCAACCGTATTATGGAATTCCTTCCGGACGGAACTGTCGTAGACAAGATCAGCACTTACGATGAATATCTTGCAAGCGATGAGATGGCAAAGAAACGTACCGTTTATACTATGACACAGGAAGACAACTAATCTGTATGTTAAGGGGCCCGCCGGTCAAAACCGGGAGCCCCTTTTTATATACACATTATTTTATGATTGCAAACCTATGCAAATGTAATGTCCGCAAAAATTCCACGCACGACCTCTGCCAGTTTTTTCGTATTCACCTTTAGAGTCGTTCCGATTCTTCCTCCGCTCACATAGATTTCTTCAAAATTCAGCGCACTGGAATCAAACACCGTGGTGTACAGCTTCTTCATGCCCAAAGGACTGCATCCGCCCCGGACATATCCGGTAATCTTCTGAATATCCTTGACATGAATCATATCTACCGTCTTCTCTCCCACCGCTTTCGCCGCCGCCTTACGGTCCACTTCTTTTTCGATTGGAAGCACAAATACATAGTACGCCTTACTTTTTCCTTCCATCACAAGTGTTTTGAAAGACTGCTCATAAGGGGTTCCTGTTTTGTCTGCCACATGGATGCCGTCAATAAATTCATCGCACTCATACGTAAGCAGTTCATAGGGAATTTTATTCTTTTCCAAAATGCGCATGGCATTTGTCTTCACTTCTTTTGCCATTGTCCGCTCCTGCGCCCATCAGCGTCTGATGCTTTTATTTTTTAATCAATAAAGATTTTCCAGTCATTTCTGCCGGCTGTTCCATCCCCATCAGCTCAATCAGAGTCGGTGCGATATCAGCCAGGCATCCGCCCTCACGCAGTCCAACAGAGTCATCTGCATTTACCAGAATGAACGGAACCGGATTTGTTGTATGAGCAGTAAACGGAGCGCCTGTCTCATAATCAACCAGCTGCTCAGCGTTTCCGTGGTCAGCACAGATAAACATCTTTCCGCCAACTTCTTTGATTGCAACAACAACTTTACCTACGCACTCGTCAACAGCCTCGATTGCCTGGATTGCCGCATTCTCAACGCCTGTATGTCCAACCATATCCGGATTTGCAAAGTTACAGATGATTACATCATATTTGCCGGATTTGATTGCCTCTACCAGTTTTTCACAAACCTGTGGTGCGCTCATCTCAGGCTGCAGGTCATACGTAGCAACCTTCGGAGATTTTACAAGAATTCTGTCTTCGCCTTCGTTTGGCTCTTCTACACCACCATTGAAGAAGAAGGTGACATGTGCGTACTTCTCTGTCTCAGCGATACGAGCCTGCGTCATATTATGAGCAGCCAAAAACTCTCCAAATGTATTGGTGATGGAAACCTTGTGGAATGCCACATCCACACCTGTGATGGTTGCATCGTACTGTGTAAAGCATACGAAAGTCAGATCCAGCTTTTTCTCTCTTGCAAATCCGCCAAAATCCTCATCTACAAATGCTCTTGTAATCTCACGCGCACGGTCCGGACGGAAGTTAAAGAAGATCACAGAATCTCCATCCTGTACCTTTGCCAGCGGTTTACCATCTTTGACAACAACGATTGGCTCTACGAACTCATCTGTCTTCTCATTCTCATAAGATGCTTCTACACCGCAAACAGCACATTCTGTCTCGTTTCCAACGCCCTGTGTCATTGCTTTGTAAGCTTTTTCTACACGGTCCCAGCGATTGTCACGGTCCATTGCATAGTAACGTCCCTCTACGGTTGCGATCTCGCCAACACCGATTTTTTTCATTTCATCTTTTAACTCTTTGATGTAATCTTTGCCGGATGCAGGAGGTGTATCACGTCCATCCAGGAAACAATGTACATAAACCTTCTCCAGACCTTCTCTCTTTGCAAGCTCAAGAAGTCCATACAGATGTGTATTGTGGCTGTGCACACCGCCGTCAGACAGAAGTCCCATCAGATGCAGTGCAGAATTTTTCTCTTTTGCATTCTGAACAGCTTTTAACAGTGCCTCATTTTTAAAGAAATCCCCATCCTGGATCTCTTTTGTGATTCTTGTCAGTTCCTGGTATACAATACGGCCGGCGCCCATGTTCAGATGTCCAACCTCAGAGTTTCCCATCTGGCCATCCGGAAGGCCAACTGCCATTCCGCTGGCATTTCCTTTTACAAACGGGCATAAGGACATTAACTTGTCCATAACCGGTGTTTTTGCCTCATAAACAGCATTTGCCTCCTGTTTGTCATTGAGGCCATATCCATCTAAAATCATTAATACGACAGGTTTTTTGCTCATTGTTTTCTCCTCTTTTTCAATCATAGTTTCTCTGTTATTTGCTGTACACACGCATGATCGAAGAAATCTCTCTCGTTGTCTCCTGCGCTTTTAAAAGCTCTACCGCTTTCTTGAAATTGCCTTCCACAACAGGCTCTGTGATCACGACGATCTCCGCAATTCCATTTTTGGACTGTCTCTGGATAATCTGCTCGATGCTCACACTGTTGAGCGCAAATGCACTGGCAAGCGTGGAGAATACTCCACATTTATCATCCACTTTCATGCGCATAAAAAATTTGTTGACGGTATCTTCCATCTTTTTAATAGGAAGTTCTTTATAACAGGTACAGCTGATGCGTCCGCAACAATTGTACTGAATATTTCTTGCAATGTCAAATACATCTCCCACAACGGCACTGGCAGTTGGAAGTTCTCCTGCGCCACGGCCAAAGAACATCGCATCTTCCACTGCATCTCCGTGTACAAATACGGCATTGTAGGAATCGTTTACAGAGGCCAGCGGATGATCATTTGGAATCAGCATCGGGCATACATACGATTCAATTCCATCTTCTTTCAGACGTGCCACGCCAAGCAGCTTGATCGTCAGATCCATATTCTTTGCGTAATGAATGTCCTTTGCTGTGATTTTTGTAATGCCCTCTGTATATACATCATCAAACACAACTCTGGAATTAAATGCAATGGAAGAAAGGATTGCAACTTTGCGCCCTGCATCCAGTCCTTCAATATCTGCAGTCGGATCTGCCTCTGCATATCCAAGCTCTGTTGCCAGCGCCAACGCATCCGAAAACTCCATTCCCTCCTGTGTCATCTTCGTCAAAATAAAGTTTGTCGTACCATTGACAATACCCATCACCTCAGTCAGATGATTGCCCGCAAGGCACTGTTTCAGCGGACGAATAATCGGAATTCCGCCTGCCACAGCCGCCTCAAACAGCAAATCACAGTGATGCTCGCCGGCAAGATCAAGAAGTTCCTTGCCGTCTACTGCGATTAAATCCTTGTTGGCTGTCACGACATGTTTTCCAGCCTTGAGCGCCTCCATAATATACGTTCTGGCCGGCTCCAGACCGCCCATCAGTTCAATGACGATATCAATCGAATCATCGTTTAAAATTTCACTCCAGTTATTTGTGAGAATGGATGCATCCTCCACCTTGGCTGCCGCTTTCTGGATATTTCTCACAAGGATTTTCTTTACTTCCAGTTCCACACCAAGTTTATTCATCATCTCTGCTTCCTGCTGTTGCAGAACTTTATATGTTCCAAAGCCAACAGTACCAAGACCAAGAAGACCGATTCCTATTTTTTTCATCATTTTCTCCCTTCTGTATCCTCAAAATCTTTCAGCAGCCATTTCTATTTCGCGTCATTTTTTGTCCTTAAATAGCTGCGCCTAAATTATATCCTACTACAAAAAGAAGCATGTTGCAAGAAATGCTTGGCAAAACCGCCAAAAACTGCAGAAGAGACCGCCAGAGCAGTCTCTTCCTATTATAAAATAAGTAGTTATTATTTGTAGTTTACGATCTGACCAAACTCTGGTTTCAGAGAAGCTCCTCCTACGAGTCCTCCATCGATATCTGGCTGAGCAAATAATTCCGGAGCTGTTTTTGCATTTACAGAACCGCCGTACTGGATGCGGATTGCTTCTGCAGTTGCCTCATCGTAAATCTCAGCGATGCACTCACGGATTGCTTTGCAAACTTCCTGTGCCTGCTCTGTCGTAGCTGTTTTGCCTGTTCCGATTGCCCAGATTGGCTCATAGGCTATCACTGCTGTTTTTGCCTGGTCTGCTGTCACATTCAGGAAACCAACTTTTACCTGCTGACGGATGAAATCCATTGTCACGCCCTGCTCTCTCTGCTCCAGAGTCTCGCCGCAGCACATAATTGGAGTGATTCCATGCTCAAATGCTTTCAGCATTTTCTTGTTTACAGTCTCGCTTGTCTCTGCAAAGTACTCTCTTCTCTCAGAATGTCCAAGAACGACATATTTTACACCAACATCTGTCAGCATTGCCGGAGAAATCTCTCCTGTGAAAGCACCTTTCTCCTCAAAATACATGTTCTCAGCACCAACCTGAATGTTAGAGCCTTTTGCAGCTTCCATTACAGGAATGATATCGATTGCCGGTACGCAGAATACAACATCTACGTCATCGTTTGCAACTAACGGTTTTAATGTGTTTACCAGCTCCACTGCCTCAGATGGAGTCATGTTCATTTTCCAGTTACCTGCAATAATTTTCTTTCTTGCCATTTTTCTTTCTCCTTTTACCTTTTAACTCAGAAACAGGATTTTTCCGTTTCCGGCTTATTTATCGTTTGCTGCTGCAACACCCGGAAGTTCTTTTCCTTCCAGGAATTCCAGGGATGCACCACCACCTGTAGAAATATGGGTCATCTTGTCACCATATCCGAGCTGGTTTACTGCTGCTGCGGAATCACCGCCGCCGATGATCGTAACAGCATCTGTATCAGCCAGAGCTTTGGCAACAGCCTCTGTACCATGTGCAAAGTTTGGCATCTCGAAGCAGCCCATTGGTCCGTTCCATACAACAGTTTTTGCATCTTTTACTGCGTCACAGAATAATTTTTCTGTTTCCGGTCCGATATCCAGACCTTCCCATCCTTCTGGAATCTCTCCGGATTTTACAATCTGAATATTGCAGTCATTAGAGAAGTCATCACCAATTCTGTTATCTACAGGAAGAAGAAGTTTTACACCTTTCTCCTCTGCTTTTTTCATCATATCCAGAGAGTACTGCAGATAATCATCCTCGCACAGAGAATTTCCGATCTGTCCGCCCATAGCTTTGGCAAATGTGTAACCCATACCTCCACCGATAATCAGAACATCTACTTTATCAAGCAGGTTATTGATAACGGAAATTTTGCTGGATACTTTTGCTCCGCCAAGAATTGCAACAAAAGGTCTCTCAGGATTGTTTACCGCATTACCAAGGAAATCAATTTCTTTCTGCATCAGATATCCAACAGCTGCTGTGTCCACAAACTGTGTCACACCAACATTGGAGCAGTGTGCTCTGTGAGCAGTACCAAACGCATCATTTACAAAAACATCACACAGAGAAGCCAGATCTTTGCTGAATGCCTCACCATTTTTTGTTTCTTCTGCTCTGTAACGTGTATTTTCAAGAAGGATAATCTCTCCGTCTTCCATCGCATCTACTGCTGCGCGAACTGTGTCATCTACAACAACAGCACTCGGAACAAATTTTACTTCCTGTCCAAGAAGCTCGGCAAGACGAACAGCTACTGGTGCAAGGGATAATTCAGGCTTTGGCTCTCCCTTCGGTTTGCCGAGGTGAGAACAAAGAATGATCTTTCCACCATCTGCTACCAGTTTTTTGATTGTAGGAAGGGCAGCTACCAGACGGTTCTCGTCTGTAATTTTTCCATCAATCAACGGAACATTAAAATCACATCTAACAAGGACTTTTTTGCCTTTTACATTAATATCATCAACAGATTTTTTATTTAACATTTGAATTGCCTCCTTGGGGTAATTTTGCTACTGATAAAAAAGGTTCGGTCCAGTAGACCGAACCTTAATAGTTCTAAAGAATTATGCTAACTCAGAGAAGTATTTGATTGTACGAACCATCTGGCTTGTGTAAGAGTTCTCGTTGTCATACCAGGAAACTACCTGAACCTCAGTTGTACCATTGTCTAATGGCAGAACCATTGTCTGTGTTGCATCGAACAGAGAACCATATCTCATACCAACGATATCGCTGGATACGATCTCATCTGTGTTGTATCCGAAGGACTCTGTGGAAGCAGCTTTCATAGCAGCATTGATCTGCTCTACTGTTACAGTTCCCTCAACAACTGCTGTTAAGATTGTTGTAGATCCTGTAGGAGTTGGAACACGCTGAGCAGCTCCGATTAATTTTCCGTTCAGTTCTGGGATAACAAGACCGATTGCTTTTGCAGCACCTGTGCTGTTTGGAACGATGTTTACAGCAGCTGCACGAGATCTTCTTAAGTCACCTTTTCTCTGTGGTCCGTCCAGAGTCATCTGATCACCTGTGTAAGCATGGATTGTGCACATGATACCAGACTGAATTGGAGCCAGATCGTTCAGAGCTTTAGCCATAGGTGCTAAGCAGTTTGTTGTACAAGATGCAGCAGAGATAACTGTATCTTCTGGTTTTAATGTCTCATGGTTTACGTTGTAAACGATTGTAGGAAGGTCATTTCCTGCTGGAGCAGAGATAACAACTTTTCTAGCGCCTGCTTTTACGTGAGCAGAAGCTTTCTCTTTGGATGTATAGAATCCAGTACACTCTAATACAACGTCAACACCGATTTCTCCCCAAGGAAGTTCCTCAGCGTTTGCTTTTGCATAGATTTTGATTTCTTTTCCATCTACGATAATGGAATCATCAGTTGCTTCTACTTTATCAGCCAGAGCATATCTACCCTGAGAAGAGTCATATTTTAATAAGTGAGCTAACATTTTTGGGGATGTTAAGTCGTTGATCGCAACAACTTCGTAACCCTCAGCTCCAAACATCTGTCTGAATGCAAGACGTCCGATACGTCCAAATCCGTTAATTGCAACTTTTACTGCCATGATAAATTCCTCCTAATGATTGTAAATAATGTTCATTTCTCAAACAGGATTGTTAAAGAAACGTCAACCTGGGATTTATTGTACATAATTCCGTGCAAAAATTCAAGACTTATTTTTAAAAATTTATCACGCTAAACCATTTTGTGTTATAATGTACAAAAACATCCAACAAATCCAATTTTTTTATTACAAGGAGCTAAAATTATGAGCAAAAAAATCAAGGCGGACTTCCACCTGCATTCAGATTTTTCCGGTGACAGCACAACTCCCATGGAAGACATGGTACAGCAGGGCATCAAAAACGGTCTGGACTTCATGTGTATGACCGAACATATGGATAGAGATTACCCGCAGGAGGACGATACAGATTTCAATCTGGACACCGACCGCTATTTTGCCAGATACCAGCAGCTTCACAAGCAATATGCCTCCCGCATCGATCTGCGCTTCGGCGTAGAGCTGGGGCTGCAGCCACATCTTGCTGATTTTCACAGAAAATACGCCGGAACCTATCCTTTTGATTTCATCATCGGTTCTTCGCACGTTGCGCACGGAAAGGACCCTTATTATCCATCCTTCTACCAGGGCCGCACAGAAGATGAAGCATATCTGGATTATTTTCTGTCCATTCTGGAAAATCTCCGTACAGAACCGGATATCGACGTATATGGCCATATTGATTACGTTGTCCGCTACGGTCCCAACAAGAATAAATTCTACTCCTACCGGAAATTCTCCGACGTTCTGGATCAGATACTGACCACTCTGATCGACCAGGGAATCGGCATCGAGTGCAACACAGGCGGAATCAAATACGGGCTGGGCCACCCGAATCCCTGTGAAGAAATCCTCACCCGTTACTGTGAACTGGGCGGTGAAATCATTACCATTGGCTCAGACGCACACGCGCCGGAGCATATCAACTACGCCTTTGACCAGATTCCAGAGCTCTTGAAGTCCTGTGGCTTTTCCTACTACACGATTTTCAAAAACAGGAAGCCGGAATTTATCCGTCTGTAAGAGAAAACAGGCTGTGTGCAATCGTGCAGCAGCCTGTCTGATTTAAATCTTTATTTTCTTTTTCGTCCACATCTGTCGGCCCTTTTCCAGCGCATATGTAATGGCATCAATAATCATCGGAGACAATGCCATCAGCACAAACACCTGAACGATCAAGCCAAATTCCAGCGCCTTAAATTCAAGAATGCCCTGAAAACATAACGCAGCTCCAAAAAACAGCACCTGCATCCCGCCGATCACAATACTGCGGTACAGGTTCATCGGTGAATATACCTTCTTTAGCGCAGTCATATAGCTCCATCCAGTCACCAGCACACATGCGGTGGACAACATCGTTGTAGACGCATAAACGTGCTGACAGACCTGCATGATCGTAAACACACAGAACGTAATCGTGATTGCCGTCGGAAATGCGTTCATAAACACATGCCTCAGGAACGTATTGTCAATTTTCTCATAATTGGATTCCTGGTTCAGCAAAAACGTCGGAATTCCGACCGCGCACGCACTGATCAGAGACATCTGTATCGGTTCAAACGGATACGCGACACCAAAAAAGACAGTCAGAATAGACAGACTGACTGAAAAAATTGTTTTTATCAAAAACATAGAAGCCGCCATACGAATGTTGTTGACCACTCGCCGTCCTTCATTCACAATCTGGGGCATCACAGCAAAATTTGACTCCAGCAGCACAACATTGGCTATATTTTTTGCCGCGTCACTTCCGGATGCCATCGCCACACTGCAATCCGACTCTTTTAACGCCAGGACATCATTCACACCATCTCCGGTCATCGCAACGGTATGTCCCTGTTTTTTGAGTGCCTGTACCATCATTTTTTTCTGCTGCGGTGTCACTCGGCCAAATACACTGTAGATACCCACAGCCTCTTCAATCTGCTCCATCGTCTTCAGAGTCACTGCATCCACATACTGATCCGCATGTTTCAGCCCGGCACGCCGCGCGATTGCAGCTACCGTTACCGGATCATCACCGGAGATCACCTTCAGATCTACTCCCTGGCTGTCAAAATATGCCAGCGTATCCGGTGCCTCTTCGCGAATCACATCTGTAATCAGAATCAATGCACAGGGAACCAGATCTTTCGGAATCTCATTTTCCTGACTCATCACAGGACTGTATGCCAGCACAAGCACACGCAATCCTTCTGCCGCCGCATGACCACACCGCTCCTTGAGTTCTTCCTGCCCCTCCGGAAACAGAAACTGCACGGCACCCACAAGAAACGTACCCTGCTCTTCAAACACGGCACCGCTGTATTTTCTGTCAGACGAAAACGGAATTACATGATGCAAATGAAAGCTCTGATCCGCTTTAAAATACTTCTTCATGGCCTGAAACGTTGCATTGTCATCCTGGAGCACACGCATCAGATTGCCCATGGCCTTCTCTGTCGTCCAATCAGCTTCCAGCATATTGAGGTCTTCCACACGCTCCACGCACATGGATCCCTCTGTGATCGTTCCCGTCTTATCCAGACAAAGTACATCCACTCTGGCCAGTGTCTCGATACAGTACAATTCCTGCACCAGTGTCTTTTGCTGCGCAAGACGGATGGATCCCAGCGTCAGCGCAACACTGGTCAGTAAGATCAATCCCTCTGGAATCATTCCCAACATACCTGCCACAGTATTTACGACAGAATTCTGGAATGTATCGTGCACCAGAAAATACTGCTTTGCAAACAAAGCGATTCCCAACGGTACGATCATAATACTGATTACTTTTAAAATTTTATTCAAAGAATTGCGAAGCTCTGAATTGTGTCTCTTGAATTCCTTTGCCTCGCTTGTAATTTTTGCAGCATAGTTCTCTTTTCCCACATGAATCACCTGACAGTATGCCTGTCCGGAGGTGATCACACTGCCGGAAAACAGCTGTGCTTCTTCTTTTTTTACCAGAATATCGGACTCTCCTGTCAGCAGAGATTCATTGACCTCCAGGGTTCCTTTCAGGACAACTGCATCTGCCGGAATCTGATCTCCCGCTTTCAGAAAGATCAAGTCTCCAAGGACCAGTTCATCCGTGGGGATACTCATTTGCTGATTATCCCGGATGACTCTGGCTTTGCTGGCTGTCAAAATAGCCAGACTGTCCAGAATTTTCTTGGCACGCAGTTCCTGAATCACACCGATCACCGTATTGATCACGATAATCGTAACAAACATGGCATTTTTATAAGAGCCCGCCACCAGTACCAGTACAAGAAGCACTACGTTGATAAAGTTAAAAAAAGTAAGTGTATTTTTTAGTATAATCTGCTTCACGGTACGGGTGTTGGGATTTTCATTCACATTCACCTGTCCCGCCCGTATCCGCTCATCTACCTGCTGCTGCGTAAGACCTGCCATTCATCACTACTCCTTTATTTTGACATTTGCTAAATAGCTCCTGTAATGGTTCCTCCGCCCACAACATAATCTCCATCATAAAACACCACAGCCTGTCCCGGAGTGACTGCACGCACCGGTTCCCGGAACGAACAGACAATCTCATCCTCGCCCGTCCGCGTCAGAATACACGAAGCACCCGCATGATTATAGCGGATCTTTGCCTGTACCTGCATGGACGTGCCAATATCTTCCACAGACATAAAATTCAGCCGATTGCATCGAAGCTTCGAAGCAAACACATCTGCATTATCACCGATTACGACTTCGTTGGTATCCGGACGTATTTCTACAACAAAACATCGTTTTCCTCTGGCAAGGTTCAGCCCTCTGCGCTGTCCGATGGTATAATGGGTAATTCCTTTGTGGCGTCCCAGAACATTTCCCTCCAGATCCACAAAATTACCCTCCGGAATCACAGCATCTGTGTTTTTCTCGATAAACCCTGCATAATCCTGATCCGGAACAAAACAGATTTCCTGACTGTCCGGCTTATTTGCCACTGGAATATGATTTTCCGCTGCAATGGCACGAATCTCATCTTTTGTGTAATCCCCAACTGGCATCAATGTATGTGCCAGCTGTTCCTGTGTCAGGTTATAAAGCGCATAAGTTTGATCTTTTCCTGCAGTAACCGACTTTCTGAGAGAATATCTGCCATTTTGCAGTTGCTCAATTCTCGCATAATGGCCTGTCGCGATATAATCAGCGCCAATCGCCATGCTGCGTCTTAACAGGGATTCCCATTTTACATATCGATTACAGGCAATACAGGGATTCGGAGTTCTTCCGTGAAGGTACTCTTCCACAAAATAATCCATCACGTGCTCCTTAAATTCCTGTTTAAAATTCATGACATAATAGGGAATGCCAAGAGTTTCTGCCACTCTTCTGGCGTCATCCACTGCGCTGAGTCCGCAGCAGCCGCCCTGTTCTTCTACTTTAAAGTTCTCTTCATCCTGCCAGATCTGCATGGTCACTCCGATCACGTCATAGCCCTGTTCCTTCAAAAGCCATGCTGCTACGGAGGAATCCACGCCTCCCGACATTCCTACTACTACTTTGGGTTTCATTAATATTCTTCCTCTTCTTCACCCTCACTGATATCGTTCTTCGGTTTCTCCAGTCCCTCGATTGTTATATTGTGAGTCTGTGCATAATCCCAGAGAGCTGCGTGAATCGCTTCTTCTGCCAGCAAAGAACAGTGTACTTTTACAGGAGGAAGTCCATCAAGAGCCTCCATAACCGCTTTGTTGGTCACCTGCATAGCTTCCTGAATCGTTTTTCCCTTCACCATCTCTGTAGCCATACTGCTGGTCGCTACCGCTGCTCCGCAGCCAAACGTCTTGAATTTACAGTCCTGAATCACCTGATTTTCATCAATATCCAGGTAAATTCTCATGATATCGCCGCATTTTGCGTTTCCTACTGTTCCTACACCGCTGGCATTCTCGATTTCGCCAACATTTCTTGGATTTTGAAAATGGTCCATTACTTTATCACTATACATCTTTTTTCCTCCGTTTAAAACTTGTTTTTCCATTTTTTAGTTATTTTTCTGTTTTTTTACAAAATCTTCATAAAGTGGAGACATATTTCTCAAATGCTCTACAATTTTTTTGATGCGCTCAACAACAAAATCAATTTCTTCCTTCGTCGTCTCCTCACTGAGTGTCAGACGCAAAGAACCGTGTGCAATCTCATGAGGAAGCCCGATCGCCAGAAGTACATGTGACGGATCCAGAGAACCGGAAGTGCAGGCAGAACCGCTGGATGCACAAATTCCATCCATATCCAGCATGATCAGCAGTGACTCTCCCTCAATAAACTGAAAACTGATGTTCACATTGTTCGGAAGACGTTTTACAGGATCACCATTCAGTCGGGTATAAGGAATTTCCGTTGTGATTCTTTGAATCAGATAATCTCTCAGCTCAATCTCCCGCGCCGTTCTCTGTGCCATTGTTTCTGCCGCTCTCTGTGCAGCTACTCCGTATCCGACGATTCCCGGAACGTTTTCTGTACCTGCACGGCGTTTTCTCTCCTGTGCACCGCCATGAACAAAGGAACGGATCTTCACTCCTTTTCGGATATAAAGGAAGCCGATTCCCTTCGGTCCGTTGATTTTGTGTCCGCTGGAACTCAACATGTCAATGTTGTACTCATCGACATTGATCGGCACTTGTCCAAATGCCTGTACCGCATCTGTGTGGAATAAAATTCCATGTTCTCTGGCAATCTGTCCGATCTTTTTGATTGGCTGAATCGTTCCGATTTCGTTATTTGCAAACATCACAGAAATCAGAATCGTCTGCGGTGTGATCGCTCTTTGCAGCTGTTCCAGATCTACCACTCCATTCTCATCCACATCCAGATATGTGATTTTTGCTCCGCGTTCTTTTTCCAGATATTCACAGGTATGCAAAATCGCATGATGCTCGATTTTTGTCGTGATGATATGGTTTCCTTTGTCTTTGTATGCCTCAAAGGATGCTTTCAGCGCCCAGTTGTCCGCCTCACTTCCGCCTGCCGTGAAATAGATTTCATTGGATTTTGCCCCAAGCACATCGGCAATCTTTTCTCTGCCTTCTG
The DNA here is from genome assembly GCA_030536755.1 of Eubacteriales bacterium. Classification (GTDB taxonomy): domain Bacteria; phylum Bacillota; class Clostridia; order Lachnospirales; family Lachnospiraceae; genus JALFVM01. Next base: position 21,859 of record JAUNPJ010000002.1, read on the forward strand.
TGATTGCCTTTTTGCTCGCACCTGCCAGTTCGTAAATACTGGATGGATTTCCGTAATATTCGCTGAAATATGGAAGCATGGCCTCCACAACCTCCGGTGCCGTTTTTGTAGTAGCAGCATTATCTAAATATATCATTTTTTTCATTTTTTTCACACTCCTATTTTTTACTTTTTTCACTGCAGCATCCCTGTTTTTGGGGAACACCTTTTTCCAGAACCAGTTTTCTGCTTTCTTCCACCAGTTCCTCCAGCATCATCGTATCTACCGTATGCGCAATGCTGTCATTGATTTTTTTCCACACAAAGCGCGTGACACAAAGATCTGCCCCCTCGCAGGAGGATTCCGGATCATTTCCGGCACAGGTAACAGCATTCAGATCCCCTTCCAAAGCTCTCAACACGTCTCCGACCGAAATCTCACTGGCCGAAACAGCCAGACGATATCCTCCGCATGCGCCCCGGGAGCTTGTCACAAGCCCTGCTTTCTTCAGCTTCGCCATCAGCTGTTCCAGATAATTGTCAGAAATATTCTGTCTTTTGGCAATACTCTGTATGGAAACGGCTCCGTCCTGACTATGTACAGCCAGGTCAATCAATGCCCGAAGCCCATATCTTCCCTTCGTAGACAGCTTCATAGTCATCAAAGCCTCCTTTTCGATTTCCAATTCCGAGTTTTTTACTCGGATTTAAAAATAATGTAACACTCCTATCCTGTTCTGTCAAGAGTATTTGCAGAATATATTAAATAAAACTCAATTTTCGGAGTATCTTTATGGAACATCGTCATCCTGTTCTCTGGGGCACCATCATTTTAACCGCCTCAGGCATTGCCAGCCGATGTATGGGATTCTTCTATAGAATATTCCTCTCTCATACAATTGGTGCAGAAGGGATCGGAATCTATCAGCTTATTTTTCCCGTTTACACATTCTGTTTTGCCCTGTGTGTATTTGGTATTCAGACAGCCATCTCCCGTCTTATGGCTTCGGCTCTGGCCCAAAAACAGGAACAGCACGCCGACTGCATTTTTCTGACCGGAACGGTCATGGCACTGTCTTTGTCTTTGTGTGCCAGTGTGACGGTTTATGTCTTCGCCAGCTGGATCGGAACCGTATTTCTTCAGGAGACCCGCACGGTATCTCTTCTGAAATTGCTTTCCTTTTCCATTCCATTTGGTGTTTTTCATTCCTGTGTAAACGCCTATTATTATGCCCGAAAAAAAGCTGAAATACCCGCTTTTCTTCAGCTTTTGGAACAAACTGTTCGCATCGGCTCCTCCTTTTTGATCTATCACATTCTCCTTTCCAGACAAACAGAGCCCTCCGCGTGGATGGCAGTGGCAGGAGTTCTCGCAGGCGAACTCATATCCGCGGCTCTTTGTCTGATTTTGATTTCAGCAAAAAAGCTGCGTCCTGCTGCACCTGTTTCTTTCTTCCAGACCGGCAGAGATATTTTTGTACTGTCCCTTCCACTGACCTGCAACCGGGTTTTGCTCACCCTGCTGACCAGCATCGAAAACATCCTGATTCCCATCCGGCTGCGTTTGTTTGGACTGACTGGTGCGCAGGCTCTGAGCCTGTTCGGAATTCTCACAGGAATGGTCATGCCCCTTTTGTTTTTTCCATCCGCCATTACCAACTCCATGTCTGTCATGCTGCTTCCATCCGTCGCACAAAAGCAGGCACTCGGAGAAAACAAAAACATTACCAGCACGATCAGAATGACTGTACAAAGCTGCCTTCTCCTTGGTCTCTTTTGTTTTGTACTGTTTTTCTGCTTTGGACGTTATCTGGGAATTCTATTGTTTCAAAGCAAAACGGCCGGTGCCTTTCTTCGCACCTTTTCCTTTATCTGTCCTTTTTTTTATCTGAACCATACGCTGATGAGCATTCTCAACGGACTCGGAAAAACACTGCGCGCTTTCCTTCACAATCTGCTGGCCGTCCTGATTCGGATCAGTTTTACCTTTTTTTGCATTCCCATTTACGGAATCAAAGGCTATCTCTGGGGTATTCTCCTTGGAGAACTGCTGACCACAGTCTTAAATCTCCTGGCTCTGCAGCCCGCTGCAATCAAACAAAGGCCACATCTTTAACGTGTATCTGATTAAATACAAGCGATTTTTTTGTCGACTTTTTTTCAAAAATATAGTATAATACTAAGATATCCATTATATTTACCCAATACAAAGGAGAGAAACAATTATGGGATTTGAATTTATCAAAAAACTGCCGACTCCGGCCGAAATTAAAAACCAGTATCCCGTCTCTGATGAAATTTTAAAAATAAAGGAACAACGTGATGCTGAGATTAAAGATGTATTTACAGGAAAATCTGACAAATTCCTGGCAATCATCGGTCCATGTTCCGCCGATAACGAAGATGCCGTTCTCGATTATCTGCAAAGACTCGCAAAAATGCAGGAAGAGATTAAAGACAAAGTTCTGATCATTCCGCGTGTATATACCAATAAGCCACGTACCACCGGAGAAGGCTACAAAGGTATGGTGCACCAGCCGGATCCTGAGAAAAAACCAGATATGCTGGCAGGAATCATCGCAATCCGAAAAATGCACATCCACGCGATTGAAACCAGTGGTATGACATGTGCAGATGAAATGTTATATCCGGAAAACTATCGTTACCTATCCGATCTTTTGTCCTACGTTGCCATAGGTGCCCGTTCCGTAGAGAATCAGCAGCATCGTCTGACTGCCAGCGGTATGGATATTCCAGCCGGAATGAAGAATCCTACCAGCGGTGATTTCAGCGTTATGCTCAACTCTGTCGTAGCTGCTCAGGGACATCACGACTTCATTTATCGCGGATGGGAAGTGCAGACAAGCGGCAATCCGCTGACCCACACCATCCTGCGCGGCGCTGTAAACAAGCATGGAGAAGCGATTCCGAACTACCATTACGAGGATATTCAGCTTCTCATGGAAAAATATGCAGAGAAAAACCTGGCGAATCCTGCTACGATTGTGGATGCCAATCATTCCAATTCCAACAAGCAGTACAAACAACAGATTCGAATCACCAAAGAAGTGCTGCACAGCCGCAAAGTCGATTCCGACATTCACAACTTCGTCAAAGGTGTCATGATTGAAAGCTACATCGAGGAAGGCAACCAGAAAATCTGCCCGAATCATATCTACGGAAAATCTATCACAGATCCATGCCTTGGCTGGGAGGACTCCGAACGGCTTCTCAAAACGATCGCAGAAGAATGCTAAAAAAGAGCGATACAGAATCGTAGAAATTCTGTATCGCATTTTTAATGTCTTGGATGTGCACTCATGTACACATCTCTTATTTTGTTCACGCTCAAATTTAAATACATCTGGGTCGTAGAAATGTCCGAATGCCCAAGCATCTCCTGCACACTCTTAATATCTGCACCATTCTGGATCAAATGTGCCGCAAACGAATGACGCAGTGTGTGCGGCGTGATATCTCTTGTAATCCCGGCCTGCTGGGCGTACCCCTTCAGAACCTTCCAAAATCCCTGTCTGCTCATAGGTTTTCCGAAACAGTTTGTAAACAATTCTTCTACCTGACGATCTCCCACCAGACATTTTCTGGCTTTATTCAAATAATTCCGCAGCGCATCTCTGCAGATCTTTCCAAATGGAATGATTCGTTCTCTCTCGCTGTCACAACAGATCACGTAACCCAAATTGAGATTTACATCCTCCTCCTTCAAATGAATCAATTCACTGACCCGCATTCCGGTTGCATATAAAAGTTCCAGCATCGCCCTGTCACGGATTCCTTTCGCGGTGTGAGCATCCGGCTGTCTCAGCAAAAGTTCGACTTCACTGACCGATAAAATCTCCGGTGTTTTCTTCTCAAGCTTGGGAGCTTTCAGCTGTTCCGACGGATCCTCGTAAATCCCATGTTTTTTGTACAGAAATCGAAAAAATGATCTGACTGAAGCAACATTTCTGGAAATAGAAGCCGGAGCAAATCCGGAATCCTCCAGATACAGGACATAAGAATTCAGAAGCGGCGCACTGATCTGTTCTTCCCGCTCCACTCCCTGTTCTGTCAAAAATTCTTCCAGTTTTTTCAAATCCCTTTTATAGGAAATCTCTGTATTTTGAGATGTATTCTTTTCATTATGTAAATAATCAATAAATTCCTGAATCGCTATTTTCATGTATTTTACATCCTGTTCTATGTATTTTTTGAGCAATTCGCTTTCTAATACTCGTATTATACGCAGAAATCGACATAAAATCAAACATGTTTTTTTCAAAAAATCAGCATTTTTTCCCAAAAATCAAGGAAAACAACAAGTTCTTGTAGGTGACATAATCTCTTTCTACTATATATGGTAAAAAAAAGGTTAAAAAAATTTTAAATATTTCAAAAGAAATGCCAAAAGCCATGGATTCACATAACTTTCGAGTGCCATGGCCACTACAGATGCCGCAAGAAGGACTCCCATTGTCACCAGATAACCTCTGTACTCTTTCCAGGTACCCTGTTTCTTTTTCCAGCAGTTCAAAGACATCCAAAAGCAAGATCCAAAAAAGAACAAAAGCACGGGAATATAAAGCAGATACTGTGGAAGCAGCAAACCAAGTCCAAGCAAAAATCCACGAAATCCCCCAAGCTTTAACATCGAAGACAGAAGCAGTCCCACATATCCCCCCAAAACTGCAGATCCTGCCACTCCTGCTGCTATTCCAAATATGGACACTCCAAGAAAAGCCGTCAAAAGCAGCAGACTTCCTCTTTTTTCAAGCAGATAAAAAAACAGGCTGCGGCTGTCAATCGAATCTGACAGACATCGCTCGAGCAGCATCAGATCTGACAGACCATTCATTTTCCAGGCAGCCTCCTCAAACAGATTCGGCAGGATTGCTCCTATCAGAAGCCCTGCCACAAACGCAAGCAGTACCGGTTGTATTTTTTTCATCGCATCACCCTTACCAGTCTATGGAGAAGGCAAACGGATTATGACTGTGCTCAGTTCTTTGCCCGATACTGCGTCGGCGTCACATGAAAAACTTTTTTAAACGCTTTTGAAAAATAAAGATTATTCTCAAATCCCACCGAATGTGAGATTGCGGTCACAGACAAATCCGTCTCCTTCAGCAGCTGACAGGCCTGCCTCAGCCGACAGCTTGTAAGATATTCTTTCGGTGACGTCCCGAGATTTGCCTGAAAAAGGCGAAACAGATGGCTTCTGCTCACACCGGTATAAGAAGCAATCTCTTCCACTGTGATCGGATAAGAATATCGCTCCGAAACATATTGCACTGCCTTTTCTACATAAGCAATCTGCTGGTTTTTCTGTGTTTCCGTACACTGAGATTCCTCCATCAGCATAGCAAGAAGCGTATACAAAGCTCCTGTCATCGCCACAATGTTTTCAAACGAGTTTCCCTTTGCTTTATAGATGTTCATGATTCTCTTTTCGATTTTGCGGCTGATAGCCGCCTGCTCCAGAATCGGCTTTTCCCGGCTGAAATCCGTGTTGCGCAGGATGGAAACTGCATCGTTTCCCGCAAACCCCACCCAGGCATATTCCCAAGGCTGATTCTGATCTGCCCAGTAACGCACCTCTGTTCCCGGATAAACGAGAAAACTGTCTCCGGCTTTCAGTTCATAAATCCGGTCACGCACCGCATAGTATCCCCGCCCGCAGATGACATGATGAATCAGATAATGATCCCGGACTCCCGGTCCCCACTGATAATTCGGCTCGCATTTCTGATAACCCACGTTATATACAGATAAAGAACTGAGTAATTTTTCCTGTACTTTATAAGAATATTTATACGTTTCCTTTTTCATACGTTCCCTCCTTCTCCTTTGATTATAATTCTCTTTTTTCCCTTATGCAACATTTTTACATATAGATGCACGTATTTTTTATTGTTTTTCATAGAGATTTCAGGCATACTAAAATCACAGAAAACAACACGGCAAGAACGAAAAAAACAACAGAAAGGTGATAATACAATGATGAAAAATGAAACTCTTTCCAAATTCAAAGAGCTGTTCGGGGAAGATGGGGACATCCGCTGCTACTTTTCTCCGGGGCGTGTAAACCTGATCGGTGAACACACCGACTATAACGGAGGCCACGTATTTCCATGCGCCCTGACCCTTGGAACTTATGGCGCTGCAAGAAAACGCGAGGATCGCACCATCCGCTTTTTCTCCCAAAACTTCCAGAAAGCAGGTGTGATCGAAACCAGCCTCGACGATCTGGCATACAACAAAGAGGCCGGTTGGACAAATTATCCAAAGGGTGTGGTATGGGCCTTCTCCGAAAAGGGGCAGCCGATTGACAGCGGATTTGACCTTGTCATCAATGGCAACATTCCAAACGGTTCCGGACTTTCCTCTTCCGCTTCCCTGGAAGTGCTGATGGGAATCATTCTCAACGACCTGTTTGGAAAAGACTTTTCCATGATCGACCTGGCATGCATCGGACAGTTTTCCGAGAACAATTTCAACGGTATGAACTGCGGCATCATGGATCAGTTTGCCGTAGCCATGGGCAAAAAAGACTGTGCGATTTTCCTTGACACCAGCGATTTGAGTTACGAATACGCATCGGTAAAACTGCCGGATGCCAAAATCGTCATCACAAACAGCAAAGTAAAACACAGTCTGGTCGATTCCGCTTACAATCAGAGAAGAAACGAATGTGAGACTGCACTCAAAGAACTGCAGACCGTCGTTTCCATCCAGGGACTCGGCGATTTGACCGAGGAAGCATTTGAAGCAAACAAAGACGCGATCAAAGATCCGGTACGCCAGCTTCGCGCAAAACATGCCGTATACGAAAATCAGCGTACCATCAAGGCAGTCGCAGCACTCAAATCCAACGACATTGAAACATTTGGACAGTTGATGAATGCTTCTCACGTTTCCCTGCGCGACGACTACGAAGTTTCCTGCGAGGAAATCGATGTGCTGGTGGATCTGGCATGGAAGGTACCGGGAGTGATTGGTTCCCGTATTACCGGAGGTGGCTTCGGCGGCTGTACCGTAAGCATTGTAAAAAATGAATCCATCGATTCCTTCATTGAGACAGTCGGCGAGGGATACAGACAGCAGACCGGCCATGAAGCAGAGTTCTATGTAGTAGAAATCGGTGACGGCGCATCCAGACTTGCCTAAATAACGAAATATATCATTTTTAAATATAAAAAAGTAAAGGAGTCTATTATTATGAAAATTTTAGTATTAGGAGGAGCCGGATATATCGGTTCTCACACTGTGTATGAATTAATTGATGCTGGAGAAGAGGTTGTCATCGCAGACAATCTGGAGACAGGTCATATTGAGGCCGTACATCCAAAGGCAAAATTCTACAAAGGAGATATCCGTGACCGTGCATTTGTAGATTCTGTCTTTGACAATGAAAAAATTGACGCTGTCATCCATTTTGCTGCAAATTCTCTGGTTGGCGAGAGTATGGTAAATCCATTGAAATATTATGACAACAACCTGTGCGGCACCAAAGTACTTCTCGAATCTATGGTTGCCCACAACATTGACAAGATTGTATTCTCTTCTACTGCAGCCACTTACGGAGAGCCTGAGCGTATCCCGATCATGGAAGGCGACCGTACAGAGCCGACGAATACCTATGGCGAGACAAAGCTGTCCATGGAAAAAATGTTCAAATGGACAGGAAAAGCACATGGCCTGCGCTATGTATCTCTGCGCTACTTCAACGCCTGCGGCGCTCATGTAAGCGGCCAGATCGGCGAGGCACACAAACCGGAAACACACTTGATTCCTCTGATCCTTCAAGTTCCGCTCAAGCAGAGAGAGCACATCAGTATTTTCGGTGATGATTACGATACAAAAGACGGTACCTGCATCCGCGACTACATTCACGTAACAGACCTTGCACAGGCACACATTCTTGCCGTAAAGTATCTGATGGCAGGCAACGAAAGCAACATCTTCAACCTGGGCAACGGTGTTGGATTTACCGTAAAAGAAGTCATTGAGACAGCCCGCAAAGTAACAGGAGATCCGATTAAGGCAGCAATCGAACCGCGCCGCGCAGGAGATCCGGCACAGTTAATCGCATCCAGTGAAAAAGCCCGCACCATCCTCGGATGGAAACCGGAGCACGCAGACCTGGAAGAAATCATTGCAACTGCATGGAAGTGGCACAGCACACATCCAAACGGCTACGCAAAATAGGAGGAATTTATGTTATCAGAAAGTATTGCAAAACTGGTACAGTATGGCATTGAGTGCGGCCTCACACCAGAGTGTGAGCGCACATACACCACAAATCTTCTTCTGGAGGTTTTTGGCGAGGACGAATACATCGAGCCTGCCAACGAATATCAGAACGTCGATCTGGAGTCTACATTAAAAGAGCTTCTCGACGAGGCATGCAGCCGCGGCATCATCGAAGACAGCATTGTATACCGCGATTTATTTGACACAAAACTCATGAACTGCCTGATGCCAAGACCTGCACAGGTGCAGAAAACATTTGCAGAAAAATATGAGCAGAGTCCGCAGGCTGCTACCGACTATTTCTACAAACTCAGCCAGGACAGTGACTACATCCGCCGCTACCGCGTATGCAAAGACAGACGCTGGACCGTGGAGAGCGACTACGGCACCATCGACATCACCATCAATCTTTCCAAACCAGAGAAAGACCCAAAAGCCATCGCAGCAGCAAAAAATGCAAAAGCAAGCAGCTATCCAAAATGTCTGCTCTGCATGGAGAATGAAGGCTATGCCGGACGCGTCAATCATCCGGCACGCGAAAACCATCGAATCATTCCCGTCACGATCAACGACAGCAACTGGGGATTCCAGTATTCTCCATACGTTTATTACAACGAGCACTGCATCGTCTTCAACGGGCAGCATGTTCCTATGAAAATTGACGAAGCCGCATTCCGCAAACTCTTTGACTTTGTAAAACAGTTTCCACACTATTTTCTGGGTTCCAACGCTGACCTCCCGATCGTAGGCGGTTCCATCTTAAGCCATGACCATTTCCAGGGCGGTCATTACACATTTGCTATGGCAAAAGCACCAATCGAACTACAGGTAACCATTCCGGGCTACGAAGATGTCGAATGCGGTATTTTAAAATGGCCTCTGTCTGTCCTGCGTATCCGTCACAAAGACGAGCAGAGACTGATTGCGCTCGCCACCCATGTTCTGAACGTGTGGAGAGGCTACACAGATGAGGATGCGTTCATTTTTGCAGAGACAGACGGTGAACCGCACAATACGATCACTCCGATTGCCAGAAAATGCGGTGATACATACGAACTCGATCTGACTCTGCGCAACAACATCACCACAAAGGAACATCCGCTTGGTGTTTACCACCCACACGCTGAGTATCACAACATCAAAAAAGAAAACATCGGATTGATCGAGGTTATGGGACTTGCCGTTCTTCCTGCACGCTTAAAAGACGAAATGGAGCTTCTTGGAGAATATCTTGCAGAGGGCAAAGATATTTCTTCCAACGAAACAATTTCAAAGCATGCTGACTGGGCTGACCAGTTCAAACATAAATATGATTTATTCACAATGGAAAACGTAACTGGCATTCTTCAGGAAGAAATTGGTCAGACATTCGTAAAAGTTCTTGAAGATGCCGGTGTATACAAATGTACACCAGAGGGACGAGAGGCCTTTTTGAGATTTATAAAATCCTTATAATTTTGTAATAAGAATTCTTTAATAAATTTTATTTTTTCTTTAGAACAAAGTCACACTCTGTACACAATCGATTGTTATACTAGTCTCATAAACAACAAGGGATCAGCAATCATCGAGCGCTCGGTTGTTGGTTCCGCTAAATAAGACACTTAGACTTTTATATAGATTGATTCTCCCCCTCTTTTACACTTTTCATTTTCAAGACAACAAGAAAAAAGCGGCTATGGATACATTCCAGGCCGCTTTTTTCTGTCCTTGTAATCCATACAGAAATCAGTTATAATTCTGTATAAAAATACACGCAAAGGAAGGTGCACGACATGACAATGAAAGAACAGGCAGCACAGATCAAGCTGGACAGCACCAAAATGTCTGCCACAACTTTAGAAGAGCGCAATCAGGCCCTGGCCGCTATCGTAAAGGCACTGCTGGACAACAAAGAAGCGATTCTCCAGGCAAATCAGCAGGATCTGGAAGCAGCACAGCAGGAAAATGTTGCGGCTCCTCTGATCAAACGTCTAAAATTTGATGAACATAAACTGGAGGATGTGACAAAAGGAATTCAGGATCTGATCGCTCTCCCCGATCCTCTTTCGAAAGTACAGTTAAAAAGAGAACTGGACTCAGATCTTCTGATGGTTCGTGAGACATGCCCGATCGGTGTGATCGGCGTAATTTTTGAAGCTCGCCCGGATGCTCTTGTACAGATTGCAACGTTATGTTTAAAGAGCGGAAACTGTGCCATTTTGAAGGGCGGTAGCGAAGCCATGAATACAAACCGGAAATTATTTGAGGTCATTTACCAGGCAGCCGTGGAATCCGGTCTGCCACGAAACTGCCTGTTTCTGGTTGAGGCACGCAGCCAGATTGACGAACTGCTGGCCTGCCACGAATCCGTTGACCTTTTGATTCCAAGAGGCTCCAATGCATTTGTGCAGTATATCATGAACAACAGCAAGATTCCTGTGATGGGACATGCAGACGGCATCTGCCACATCTATGTCGATAAAGATGCGGATATCGATAAGGCAATCAAAGTCATCATCGATTCCAAGACACAATATACAGCTGTATGCAATGCGACAGAGACCCTTCTGGTACATAAAGAGATCTCTGCTGACCTGCTTCCAAAATTAAACGAAGCATTCAAACAGAAACATGTAGAAGTGAGGGGAACAGCAGAGATTCAGGCGATCATCGACTGTAAAGAAGCGGACGAAAAGGATTTCCGCACCGAATATCTCGACTTGATCATCTCCATCAAGACCGTCAGCAATATGGATGCCGCCATTGAACACATCAACAAGTACGGCTCTCATCACACAGACTGCATCATCACGGAAAATGCAGACGCTGCGGAAACTTTTATGAAGTATGTAGATTCCGCCGGTGTCTACCAGAACTGCTCTACCCGCTTCGCGGACGGCTACCGCTATGGCTTCGGCGCTGAGGTCGGCATCAGCACCGGAAAGCTGCACGCACGCGGACCGGTCGGCCTGGAAGGTCTTTGCACCTATAAATACAAAATGTACGGCAACGGCAATATTGTCGCTGATTATGCCGAGGGACGCAAACAGTTCCACTTTAAAGATCTGGAAATTTAAAATGACCGGGGGATGCTTCCCCCGGTCGTCTTTATTTAAACGGCGTTCCGTACAGATCATACGGCGTACTCTGGTACACATAATAATTCAGCCAGTTCGTATACAGATTGTTGGCAGTCGCTCTCCAGAGCAGATCCGGTTTGTTGTTCGGATCGTTGTCCTTGTAATAATTGACCGGGATCTCGATCGGAAGTCCTTTTGACAAATCTCTCTTATACTCAGTATCCAGTGTTACTCTGTCATATTCCGGGTGTCCCATCACGAAAATCTGGCGGCCTTCTTTTGCCATGGCAAGAAACAGTCCCGCTTCCTCGGATTCTGCCAGCACAGTCAGTTCCGGACATTTGCGGATCAAATCCATCGGAACTTCCGTGTGTCTGGAATGCGGTGCTAAAAACGCATCGTCAAAACCTCTTACCAGCGGAATCTTACGGTTGGCCACTCGATGCCAGAACAATCCGAACATCTTCTTGTCAAGCTGCACTTTGGGAAGTCCATAGAAATGGTACAATCCGGCCTGTGCACCCCAGCACAAAAAGATCGTGGATGTCACATTGTGAACACTCCAGTCCATAATCTCCACAAGTTCTTCCCAGTAATCCACTTCCTCAAATTCCATCTGCTCCACCGGTGCCCCTGTGATGATCAGTCCGTCAAATTTCTGATTTCTAACCTCCTCAAAACCCAGATAAAATTTGTTCAGATGGCTCATTGAGGTATTTTTCGCCTCATGGGTACTTACCTTCATGAAAGTGACATCCACCTGCAGAGGTGTATTGGACAGAGAACGCAGAAGCTGAAGCTCCGTCTCTTCCTTCAAAGGCATCAGATTCAGAATCAGAATCTGAATCGGACGAATATCCTGATGCATCGCACGATGTTCATCCATCACGAAGATATTTTCTTTCTCTAAGATTTCTTTTACTGGTAAATCATTTTGTATTTTAATAGGCATATGTCATTCCTCCTTTTCTGTCTCATACATTGCCATAAATTCTTCCTCGGAAATAACCGGGATTCCCAACTCCCGCGCCTTTTTGTTTTTTGAAGAATTGGATGTCGTATCATTGTTGATCAAATAATTGGTCTTCGAGGTAACGGAGCCCGTCACTTTGCCTCCTTTGGACTCGATCAGTTCCTTCACCTCTGCACGATTTGCAAAATGATGCACACTTCCCGTGATGACAAAATTCATTCCGGCAAACACCTGTGCATCTTCAACAACCACCTGCTCAATCTCCAGATGAGTCAGCAGGTGGTCCAGCATTCGCTCATGCTCCGGATCCCGGAAGTACTCCGTAAGACTTTTTGCAATCACAGGACCGATGCCGTCTATGGCACTGATTTCTTCCGCCTCTGCCTTTCGAATCGCCTCCAGATCATAAGAAAATGCCTTGCAGATCAGTTTTGCATTGGCAAGTCCCACATTCAGAATTCCAAGACTGTACAGCACTCTTGGCAGTGTCGTCTTTCTTGATTTTTCAATGCTCGCAATCAGATTGTCGTATGATTTCTGTCCGAAGCCTTCCATCTGCACAATCTCATCCTCATAGCGGGACAGTTCATACAGATCCCCGAAGTCTTTCAGAAAACCTCTTGCGATAAACTTCTCTAAAGAAGCCTCTGACAATCCATCGATATTCATGGCATCCCGGCTGACAAACAACGTGAACGATTTGATTTTCTTGGCAGGACATTCCTGATTGATGCAATACAGGGACTCCACATCATTTTCCTGCCGGATCACCGCTTCCCCATGACAGACCGGACATTCCTTTGGAATCTCAAGGGTTCCGCTCTCTGTGAGATTGCGCGCAATCTGAGGAATAATCATATTTGCTTTGTATACTTCAATCTGGTCACCAATTCCAAGTTTCAGTTCTTTCACAATACTGATGTTGTGCACGCTTGCACGGCTGACTGTCGTGCCTTCCAGCTCTACCGGTTCAAAAATCGCCACCGGATTGATAAGCCCCGTACGTGACGCACTCCACTCCATCTCTTTTAACGTCGTCTCACGAATTTCATCTGCCCATTTAAACGCATACGCATTTCTCGGAAATTTGGCGGTACTTCCAAGCGATTCGCCGTAAGCAATATCATCATAGATGGCTACAAGACCATCGGACGGAAAATCATTTTTCATTACCTGATGTGAAAAATATTCCATCGCCTTATCGAGCGTCTCCCCGGTGACAATAAGGTACTCCACCGCCTCAAAGCCCAAGGAAGCCAACCAGTCCATCTGCTCATGATGGGAATTCTGAAAATCGACACCTTCTGCACTTACAAGCGCAAACGCATAAAAACGCACATTTCTTCTGGCAGTAATCTCATTATTCAGCTGGCGCACAGAACCGCTGCAGAGATTGCGCGGATTCTTATATCTGGCATCTGCATCTTCAATCTCCTCGTTGATCTTTTCAAAATCTGAATACGTAATGATTGCCTCGCCCCGCAAGACGAGTTCACCCTGATAGGAAATCCGCAGCGGAAGATTTTTAAATTTCCGCGCATTCGCAGTCACCACCTCGCCCACAGTCCCGTTTCCTCTTGTAACCGCTTTATATAATTCTCCTCCGCGATAGGTAAGCACGATCGTCAATCCGTCCATCTTCCAGGACAGCAGTGTTTTGTGTTCTCCGATAAAGCTCCGAAGAGCCTCCCTGTCTTTTGTTTTATCAAGAGAAAGCATCGGTCGTGCATGCGCCTCTTTCGGCAGTGCATCCACAGCTTCCCAGCCGACCTGAACGGTCGGACTGTTGGAGAGGACAGTCCCAGTCTCGCTCTCCAGTGTCTGCAGTTCATCATAGAGTGCATCGTACTCATAGTTGCTCATGATTTCCCGGTCTTCCTGATAATAAGCCTTTCCTGCCCGATTTAAAATTTGTACTAGCTCTCTCATTCTGGCCTGTTTACTTTGCATGGTTGTCTCCTTTATATCGCACAGTTGTATTAGATGAATTTTTGATCATGGAAAAAAGTACTTTTTTCTCTTCGCTGGTGACTTCCCGATAGCTTCCCACAGGCAGATCTCCCAGCTGAATATTCATGACACGTATTCTTTTGAGTCTGACGACACGATAGCCCAGATACTCACACATACGGCGGATCTGGCGGTTGAGTCCCTGTGTCAGGATAATCCGGAAGCTCTTTTTCCCCGTCTGAAAGATCTCGCATGGTCTTGTCACCGTCTCAAGAATCGGCACTCCTCCTGCCATTCTCTCCAAAAAACCGGGCGTGATCTCCTTGTCCACCTTCACCACATACTCTTTTTCGTGTGCATTCCCGCTTCGCATCATTTTATTGACAATATCTCCCTGATTCGTCATTAAAATCAATCCTTCCGAATCTTTGTCCAGCCGTCCCACGGAATAGATTCGAACAGGATAATTGATATAGTCCACAATATTGTTCTTCACAGACTTCTGGGATGTACACTCCACGCCTCTTGGTTTGTGAAAAGCCAGCAAAACGTCCTGCTGACGCTGCATGACTGTTTTTCCGTTCACACACACCTTCTGTCCTTCTTCAATCTGATCACCCAGCTTTGCCACACACCCGTCAATGGTCACTTTTCCGGCCGTCACAAGGCGGTCTGCCTCTCTGCGTGAACAGATTCCTGCATCACTTAAATATTTGTTAATCCTCATATTCCATCTCTCATTATTATATAAAATTTCTCCGGGATTCGCAACAGGGACACCTGTCAAAAAAGCTGCCGCACAATATCAATATTGCGCAACAGCCTTTTCTTCCTTTGCAGATTACCTTGCTCTGCCCTGATCCCAGTACTCACTCTCCCAAGTTTTCCTGAACCCTTTATTTATTATTCATATACATACTCATTGTAAATATAACCTGTCTGTCCATTGTAATTTACAATAATCCACAGGCCGTCCTCGCCGATCTTCTCAATCGAATCTCCCTCATCAAGCACTCCGATTATTTCCGAATCACCGCCCGGAGCTGAGCGGATATTTGCATAGTCGTTGGCAGTCACCATAACCATATTACTTGTCTCCCCAGTAGCAACTGCTGCATCTGCCTGTGCAGACTCATCTGCTGAATCAGAGTTGGAATCCGTCTCTGTCTCATCTACTTCCTTGCCTAAATTCTCAAGGAACTCTTTTAAATTCGGATCACTCTTCTGGGCCTGCTGATATGCATCCTCTGTTTCGGAGATCAATTCCTGAACATCCGCATCCTGCAGTACATCCGATACATAAGCCTGTATCCTGGCATCTTCCTCTGCAGTCTGAGAAATCTTATAATCGTCCCCATCCTTGACTACATACAACTGACTCAACGCAGGCACTGGCGTATCCACACCAGTACATATGTAATTATACTTGGCAAATACTACATAAGTATCATCTGCCATACCCTTCTTTGTGTACACTTCAACATTGCTGTAACCATCGATATACTGAGAATTCTCAATCTTTGACTCCTCAGAAGGATCAAGGTCATCCACCAATGTTTGCAAAGTAGTTACGTCTTTCTTACCCAGCGCATCGTAGTAAGCACGAATTAACGCATTTACTTCCGGATAAGCATTTTTTTCCAGTGGATCCTCAGGCGTTTCAGTAGGTGTCGGCGTACCGGATTCGGCACCAGCCTCCATCTGCTCTTCTTTCGCATCGTCACCGTTATTAATTACCCCTGACACAGCTCGGATTCCAAAGAAGATTAGCAGCAGCAATATCAGAATACCGCCGATCAGCATAATGTATCGGAGATTGTCTGAAAGCCACTCTCTGAAATTATCCAAGTTTCTTTCCTCCTTTGATTAAGGTGACATGAAGCAATCAGGTGACACACCTGAAAACACCTGGACTTCATGCAGCACGTCTGAAGGGAATCGAACCCCCGCACATGGTACCGGAAACCACTGCTCTATCCACTGAGCTACAGACGCATCCTTAGGTATCTTTCTCAAATACCTGTTTATCATAACACATCTGAGAGCAGTTGTAAAGTTTTCAGTAAAAACATATGTTCATTATTTTTCTCTATAATTCAATACAATCCTCTTCTTTTCTGTAAATAAAGACATGATTCGACAGAATTTCTGTCTTTGGCACCTGTGTCTCGTTAATTTCTTTTACAATTTCTTCTAATTCTTTTCTGGAACATTTTACCGACATGGGAACAATGATACATTCGTGAATACTGCTTGGAAGGATGTAGAGATCACCCTGAAGTGTATGGCTGATTGCCCACAATACCTGTGGATAGAGAATGGCAGCCGCTCCAAACAGTTTGCTCTGATTGGTGAGTACATGCATGGGAATCAGATAAGGGTCCTCCCGTTCCATCTTACACAGTTCTTCTCCAATCAGTTCACGTATCAATTCTTCAATTGGCTGAAACGATACCGGAAAAAGCCGCGGTGTATTGAAGGCTGCAGCCTTCTCCAGTTCCTCAAGGGTGTATCCCCATTCTTCCATTTGAGCCTTGCTGACAATGCCGGCACCCAAAGAGCGGTCTTCCCAATCCTTCCAGTAATAAAAAATAATCGCCATATCGAGATAGCGGATGTGCGGAACACGCTCCAGCAAAGCCCTGTTGCAGTCATAATTGATCAACTGATACAAAATTTCCTTTTCTTTTGGTCTGGTTTGAATCATAAACTCATCCTTTCTGTCTTCTTTTTTTATTTTTAAACAGTCAGACAGAATCTGAAACAACGAAAATAAAACCCTGCCTGGCAGTGTCTAAAAATCAATAAACATCTTAATCGGGAATTCTAAATAGATACGAAATGAAAATAGATATTCAGAATATAAAAGAATAGACAGACAGAGGGGACGACTGTCCCTCTCTGCCACATTCTTCTGATACTTATGCTCTGGAAAGATACTCGCCTGTACGTGTATCGATCTTGATTTTCTCGCCCTGATCGATAAACAGCGGTACCTGAACAGTAGCTCCTGTCTCAACCGTTGCAGGTTTGGAAGCACCCTGTGCGGTATCACCCTTAAATCCAGGCTCAGTCTCTGTAATTTCCAGCTCAACGAACAGAGGTGGTTCAACAGCAAATACATTGCCATTATGAGAACATACTTTTACAGTTTCATTCTCTTTTACAAATTTCAGAGAATCACCAACTGTTTCTGTATTCAGACCAATCTGCTCAAAGGTTTCATTATCCATGAAATAATATAACTCACCATCGTTGTAAAGATACTGCATATCCTTACGCTCGATACGTGCTGCCGGGAATTTTTCAGTAGGTCTGAATGATTTTTCCAAAACAGCTCCTGTAATAATATTTTTGTATTTTGTTCGAACAAATGCAGCGCCTTTTCCTGGCTTTACATGCTGGAACTCAACAATCTGAACGATGTTGCCATCAATTTCCAATGTAACACCATTTCTAAAATCGCCTGCTGAAATCATAATATTTCCTCCTTAAATGTATACAAAATCTCATTACTAAACATTCTATAATACATAGGGATATTTTTCAACTGTTTTTTTTGCAGTTTTCCAGTTCGCTTTCAATTTGTCTGATCAGTTCCTGGAATGTCACTTCACCCGTCACAACTGTAATATCGGCCAATTTCTCATACACCGGTGCACGGGAAGACAGCATTTTTGTTATTTTTTCTGTCAGATTGGCGCCGCGAAGTGCCGGACGCTTGTTGTCTCCTGACAGACGTTCTTTTAAAGTTTCTACCGAAGCTTCCAGATAGATGATCGTTCCAAGTTTCTTTAAATATTTGTGATTCTGCTCCTGCATCGGAAGTCCGCTTCCCACCGACAGTACTGTAGGCGTCTCCACCTCCAGCATATCCTTAATTGTTTTTGTCTCCAACGCGCGATAGAAAGGTTCTCCGAACTTGGACATCAGATCTGCGATAGGCATTTTCATATCCTGTGCGATTTTTTTGTCAACGTCAAGAAAATCCATATGAAGATCCTGAGCCAGTTTCTTTCCTACTCTTGTTTTTCCGGAACCCATAAATCCTATTACCACTATGTGATTCACAATTTTCCCCCCTGTCTTTTGTAGAAAAATAAAACAATTTTTTCTAAATATCTCTTTAAAACAATTTGGATTTCCTCCTTCGGATGAATGGGCTGTACCAGGATATTCCGGATTCCTGTTCTTTTTGCTCCATATACATCCGTAAAAAGCTGATCACCGATAAAAATCGTATTCTTTTTGTCCGTATGCATCAGTTTCATTGCTTTTTCGTAGTTTTTTACAGAAGGCTTATGTGCATCTTCAATGAAATGCACCTGTACCTTCCTGTTAAATGAATCTACCCGTTCAAACTGGTTGTTGGACAAAAGGCAGCACGAAAATCCGATGGCCTTCAGCCGTTTGAAAAGTGCGATGGCGCGCTCATCTGCCGGGGCGCCGTGAGGAACCAGGGTATTGTCAATATCAAAAATCAATCCCCGGTATCCTTCTTCATACAGCTTCTCAAAATTTATTCCATAAGTAGATTCTACACATTCATCAGGAAAAAAGCAACTAAACATCTTTGACAACCTCACTTTTTTTAAATATTGGCAGAAATGAAAGCTTCGTTTCCGCCAGAATAATCGCTGCAAGCAGCAGAGCACAGCCCACCAGCATACGCGGTGTCATTCTCTCTCCCAAAAAAATCGTCGAGAATAATACTCCAAACACCGATTCCAGGGATAAAAACAGAGATGCCGCATTCGGTGTAGTATATTTCTGACACACATTCTGTAAAAGAAAAGCCAGCATGGTACTCATCAGCCCAAGATACAGCATTCCGACAATAATTCCCGGTTCCAGCGCACCGGATGGAAATCCTCCGTCCAGAAACGGTGCCAGAATCCAGGAAAAAACAGCTGCAAAGCCAAGCTGCAGCACCGTCAGAACGACCGGATCGTTGCACTCGGTATAACGATCGATATAAATCATATGAAGTGCATATCCAAAACCACAGGCGATGGTCAGCACATCTCCGATATTCATCGAAAAATCCCCCTGCAGCGATAACAGTCCGATTCCGACAATCGCCATGAACGCCGCCGTCACGTGAAATGATGTCGGCCGTATCTTATTGAGTCCCCAATGAAGGAACGGGACGATCACCACATAAATGGCTGTCAGAAATGCATTTTTACCGGCAGTCGTATACTGGCAGCCAATCGTCTGAAGCAGATAGCTCAAAAACAGAAAGACGCCAAGTACGACTCCCTGCCGGACAGTCTCTTTTTTTATGGTCATCATTTTCCGGATAAAGATCAGTCCCAAAACCACGGATGCAATCGTAAAACGAAACGCCAGCATCCAGGTCGGCGGAACCAGATCCAGTGAATTTTTTACAACGACAAAAGCAAATCCCCAGATAACCGCAGTTCCCAGCAAACCAATATTTGCCAGAGCTGCGATTTTTCTCTCTTTCGTAACCAAAGAATTTTTCCTCTACTTTCCACTCTCTAAAAATTTTTTCATACCCTCAAACTTTTTCTCCATCTGATCATGTCCATGCTGATAGAAATTCATCAATGTATCATAATCCTGCTCCGTTCTGGAAACTTCCGGGATTTGCGGCCGAATCACAAAGACCTTTCCCTCCCGCTCCCATTTTTCGATGTAACTTAACGTTTTGTTGTACATACGATAACGATTCAGAATGGTTCGAACCAGCTCCGGATATTTTCGGTAAACCGTAGAGTAAACCTTTCTGCTTCTTTTTGGCGGTCTCTTTCGATAGCCAAAATTTCTGGTAAGCACCAGAACATTTTTCCTGTGACCGGTCTTGAGCGAACGCAGTACAGGAATGGAATCCCCCAGTCCCCCATCCAGATAAGGGATTCCATCGATTTCCACCATAGGACTTACCACCGGCATACTGCTGGATGCACGGCAGATTTTCATCAATCGTTCTTTCGAAGAACGCTCATTGAGATATTCTGCCTGTCCGGTGTTACAGTTCGTTACCACCAATTCGCAGTGTATATCCGATTCGAAATACGTCTCATAATCAAAAGGATAAATCTCATTTGGATATTTGTCAAAGATCATATCCATATCAAACAAACTTTTTTTCTTAATTGCAGTCTTCAGATTGATATATTGTGAATGTTTTTCTTTGTGAATCATACATTCTTTTGTACGTCCCGGCTGTCTGGATACATAATCTACGGCATTGCATGCACCTGCAGATACACCTGCCACATAGGAAAATTCATAATATTCCTGTTCCATCAGATAATCCAGCACGCCAGCGGTAAACACCCCTCTGGTAGCTCCGCCTTCCAAAATCAATCCGCTGTTTTTTACTGTCATTTTTTCACCTGTCTTCTATAGTTCTTTCTGTCCGCGCTGCTCCAGCGGGCAATACGCAACAGTTTCCTGCACATTTTTGTAAGCAGGACGAATAATCTTATTCATATTGATCAGCTCTTCCATCCTGTGCGCGCTCCATCCGACAATACGGGCAATCGCAAACATCGGTGTATACAGCTCCAGAGGGAGATCCAGCATACTGTACACAAATCCGCTGTAGAAATCCACGTTGGCACTGACGCCTTTATAAATATGGCGCTCTCTTCCAATCACCTGCGGTGCCAGACGTTCAATCGTATGGTACAGTTTATAATCCTTCTCTCTTCCCTTCTCTTTGGCAAGCTGTTCCACAAATCCTTTAAACACCTGTGCTCTCGGATCAGATACTGAATAAATGGCATGTCCCATACCATAGATCAGACCTGCCCGGTCAAATGCCTCTTTGCGGAGAAGCTTCACAAGATAAGCTTCAATCTCTTCCTCATCTGTAATATCATGAAGATGTTTTTTCATATCATTGATCATCTTCACAACTTTAATATTGGCGCCTCCATGTTTTGGTCCTTTCAGGGAACCAAGCGCCGCTGCAACCGTTGAATACGTGTCTGTGCCTGAAGAAGTCACCACATGGGTCGTAAATGTAGAATTGTTACCACCGCCATGCTCCATATGCAGTACAAGCGCCAGATCAAGAACGGCTGCTTCAAATTTTGTATACTTTTTGTCCGGTCTCAACATTCGGAGAATATTCTCTGCGGTTGATAACTCTTTGGAAGGATGATGAATATAAAGACTTTTGCCTTTGATATAATGGCTGTATGCCTGATAGCCATATACGGACAGCATCGGAAAAATACTGATCAGATTCAGGCACTGACGCAGCACATTCGGCAGAGAAATATCATCGGCATTGGTATCATACGAATAAAGAGTCAGAACACTTTTTGACAGCGTATTCATCATATCCTTGCTCGGCGCCTTCATAATGACATCTCTGACGAAATTCCGGGGCAGACAGCGCTGCTGCGCCAGAAGCTTTTTGAAATCTTCCAGCTGCTGCGGCGCGGGAAGCGCACCGAAAAGCAATAAATAGGTGGTCTCCTCAAATCCAAAACGTCCCGCCTGGATAAATCCGGCCGTCAGATCCTCAATATTGATACCACGATAAAACAATTCTCCTTTACAGGGAATGGTTTTCCCGTCTTCCTCCCTGTTGGCTACAATATTGGACACTCTGGTCAGACCTGCCAGAACGCCTTTTCCATTCAGGTCACGAAGTCCTCTCTTTACATCATACTTTCCATACAGATCCAGAGCAATCTGACTGTTTGCATAACAGATCTCTGTTAACTGTTCAATCTCAGGGGTCACTTTCATGTTGAATCCTGACATAGCATCTCTCCTTTCGTTCTGTTTTATATAAAGAGAGGCTCTTGCACAAATCCTCTGCTCTCACAAGGCAAATAAAGCCCTGATCTGAGTCATAACTTTTGTGCAATAGCCCCTCTTTGAATAGCATAACATAATTTTCTTTTTTTTGCAACCGCTTCCAGCGTCGGCTCTTATTTCTGCCTGTAAGTACTCAGGAAATCACGGAATTTATCCATCGCAATCTTCAGTTCCGGAACGGAAGGCAGATAAACGATACGGAAATGATCCGGCTCCATCCAGTTAAAGCCCCGTCCGCGGACCAGAAGTACCCGTTTTTCTCTCAGGAAATCCAGCACAAACTGTTCGTCATCTGTAATATTGAATTTCTTGGTATCGATTTTCGGGAAAATATAAAACGCCGCCTGCGGTTTCACCACACTGATTCCCGGAATGTCTTTCAATGCTTTGTAAATATACTCTCTCTGTTCATACACTCTTCCGCCCGGTTTGATATAATCCTTGACGCTCTGGTAACCGCCAAGACAGGTCTGGATAATCGCCTGCGCCGGTACATTCGAGCAAAGACGCATGGAGGAAAGCATATTGATTCCCTGAATATATCCCTGTGCCTTTGATTTATCACCGCTTAATACCATCCAGCCCACACGGAAACCGGCAATCATATGAGATTTCGACAGACCACTAAACGTTACGCAGAACAAATCCGGTGCCAAAGATGCAATGGAAATGTGCTCTTTTCCATCAAAGACGAGGCGATCATAAATCTCATCAGAGAAAATGATCAACTCATGTTCTCTTGCAATCTGCACAATCTGCTCCAAAATCTCCTTCGGATACAACGCTCCTGTCGGGTTGTTTGGATTGATGATAACGATTGCCTTTGTCTTATCGGTTACTTTTTTCTTCATATCCTCAATATCCGGATACCAGTTTGCCTGCTCATCACAGATATAATGTACCGCTTTTCCGCCTGCCAGATTGGCAGTTGCTGTCCACAGCGGGTAATCCGGTGCCGGGATCAGAATCTCATCTCCATCATCGAGCAGCGCCGACATACAGAGATTGATCAGCTCACTGACTCCATTTCCCGTATAAATGTCGTTCATTCCCACATTCGGAATGCCTTTTAACTGGCAATACTGCATAATGGCTTTTCTTGCGGAGAAAATACCTTTGGAATCGGAATAGCCCTGGCTGTCACGAATCGAACTCATCATATCCAGGATGACCTCCTCCGGCGCACTGAAGCCGAACGTGGCAGGATTTCCAATGTTCAGGCGCAGAACTTCCATCCCGTTTTCAATCATACGGTTGGCTTCGTCCACAACCGGTCCCCGCACATCGTAAAGTACATTGTCAAGTTTTCTTGATTTTTCAAACTGTCTCATTTTTTTTTGTCCTTTCTCAAAAAAATAAATAGTACCGCACTGATTGCCATCAAAATTGGATAATACAGATACGGCATAATTGCAAAAGGCGTCAGCCCGGTCAGGCTGGCCGCCGAAAGCAGCTGTGCACCATAGGGAATGATTCCCTGCCCAACAGACGCAAAAATATCCAGAAGCGATGCGGAACGTTTTGGAGATACCCCAAAATCATTGCTGATTTCCTTGGCAATCGGACCTGCGATCACAATTGCCACCGTATTATTGGCTGTACAGGCATCTACCAGAAGTGCCAAAATCGCAATGCCAACCTCTGCTCCCTTTGGACTGTTGATTCTCTTGTGAATAAAATGAAGGATAAAATCAATGCCCCCATATTCCTTCACAAGTGCTACAATACAAGCCACAATGATCGAAATCACGGTGATGTCATACATACCATTGACGCCGCTTCCCATACCGACAAAAATTTCCCCAACAGGAATCATCCCCGTAGCGACGCCGACAATCACCGACAAGACCGTTCCGGCGATCAGAACCAGAAAAACATTGATTCCAATGAGAGCCCCGACAAGAACTACAAGGTATGGAATGACCTGCCAGATATTATACGTGTAGGCTTCCGTCATGCTGAAATCCGTATTTCTCGTCAGGATCAAAAAAATCACAATCGTCAGAACTGCCGCCGGCAGCACAATAAAGAAATTGGCCCGGAACTTGTCTTTCATCTCGCATCCCTGTGTCTTGACCGCCGCAATCGTGGTATCCGAAATCATGGACAGGTTATCGCCAAACATCGCACCACAGACAACAGCACCGATACAGATCGGCAGCGCAAATCCTGTCTTCTCACTCATACTCACTGCGATAGGCGCAAGTGCTGCGATCGTCCCCATCGAAGTTCCCATGGAAATCGAGATAAAACATCCGATGATAAAAAGTCCTACCACCGCTATCTTTGCCGGAAGAATGGACAATCCCAGCGAAACCGTACTCTCTGCTCCCCCCGCTGCTGTCACCGCACCGGAAAAAGCTCCTGCGCACAGAAAGATCAGACTCATCGTGATGATATTCTCATCTCCTACCCCTTTTGTAATCACTTTGATCTTCTCATCAAAATTCAATGATGGATTCTGAAAAAATGCTACCATAAGCGCAATCAGAAATCCAATGATTGCCGGCATGCTGTAAAAATCACCCGTAAGAAATCCCGATCCAAGAAAAATCACCAGAAAGACCAAAATCGGAAGAAGGGCAGACGCTCTCCCCTTGTTCGCATTTTCACTCATGTATCATATCCCCCTTTATGCTTCTTTCCTATATAATCTCATATTGTTCCCTCTGAAACAACCTTTCTTTTTGAATTTGTAAAAAAAAAACTTTTCAATCGGCCCAGACTATTGTATAATAACTCCTGTAAAAAAAGCGATTTAGCGCTTTAATCCATTAATCATTTAAGACAAGGGGGAAAACAGATGTCTTATACAGAAGAAGTTTACGCAAGAGTCGTAGAACAGAACCCAGGTGAGCCTGAATTTCACCAGGCAGTAAAAGAAGTACTGGAATCTTTAAAAGTTGTAATTGATGCAAATGAAGAAGAATACCGCAGCATGGCACTCCTTGAGCGCCTGGTTGAGCCGGAGCGCATCATCTCTTTCCGCGTACCGTGGGTAGATGATAACGGTCAGGTACAGGTAAACAAAGGATACCGTGTACAGTTCAACAGCGCAATCGGACCTTACAAGGGCGGACTTCGTTTCCATCCATCCGTAAACCAGGGTATCTTAAAATTCCTTGGATTTGAGCAGATTTTCAAAAATTCCTTAACCGGACTTCCAATCGGCGGCGGTAAAGGTGGTTCCAACTTTGATCCAAAAGGAAAATCTGACAACGAAGTAATGCGTTTCTGCCAGAGCTTTATGACAGAGTTATCCAAATACATCGGTGCTGATATGGACGTACCAGCCGGTGATATCGGTGTAGGCGGACGTGAGATCGGATATTTATTTGGACAGTACAAACGCAACAGAGGTTTATACGAAGGCGTTCTGACAGGTAAAGGACTTACCTTCGGCGGTTCTCTCGTTCGTACACAGGCTACTGGATACGGTCTTGTATATATCACAGACGAGTTGCTCAAACACAACGGCAAGAGTTTTGAGGGACAGACCGTTGTTGTTTCCGGTTCCGGTAACGTAGCAATCTACGCAGTTGAGAAAGTAACTCAGCTCGGCGGTAAAGTCGTAGCTATGAGCGACAGCAACGGCTACATTTACGATGAGAACGGAATCAATCTGGATGTCATCAAAGATATCAAAGAAGTTCGCCGCGGACGTATCAAAGAATATGTAGAGGAAGTTCCGACCGCTGTTTACACAGAAGGAAAAGGAATCTGGAGCATCAAATGTGACATTGCTCTTCCATGTGCAACTCAGAACGAGCTGAATCTGGACGATGCAAAAGCACTCGTGGCAAACGGATGCTACTGTGTATGTGAAGGTGCAAACATGCCTACTACTCTGGACGCTACTGAGTATCTGCAGACAAACAACGTTCTGTTCATGCCTGGTAAAGCTTCCAACGCCGGCGGTGTTGCTACTTCCGCACTGGAGATGAGCCAGAACTCTATGCGTCTGAGCTGGACAGCAGCAGAAGTTGACGAAAGACTCCACAACATCATGAAAGACATCTTCGCAAAATGTGACGATGCTGCAAGACGTTACGGAATGGAAGGAAACTATGTCGCAGGTGCCAACATCGCAGGTTTCGAGAAAGTTGTTGACGCTATGAAAGCACAGGGTATTGTTTAATTCAATATCTTTCGATGTTACCTTACTATAAAAAAAGAGATTGCTGCAATTGCTGCAGCAGTCTCTTTTTTTTCACGTCATGACTTCTTATAGTAACCGCACACTGTACGCTCATTCAGAATATCCGAAAAGAGCATCAGATTTTTTTCACTCATATCCCGAATACGGATGATATCCTGATAATCTGCAAGATTTGGAAAGAGCTTCGGCAGAAGATTTTCGTATTTGTGGAAAAAGCTTCTGTCAAATTTTCTGGTACGGCTGTCCTCAAACAGCGCCACATAGAAAATACCCGCTTCCACCAGATCCTGAAACATATGGCTTCCATAAGAAAGCTCCGGCATATAGCCAGTCGAGCTGTCCGAAATCTCTCCGATCGCACTAAATTGTGTAATATCTGCAAAAGCTACCGGAACGCCAAGATCCGGTGAAGAAGTTCCGATTCTTCCCGGAGCAAGAAACATCAGCTTTGCATCCGGCTCATGCTCCTTAAACCATCCATTGATGATTCCGATTGCTCTGGAAATCTCACCTTTCCTCGCATACGGAAAACGATAATACGCCATCGGACTTACACATACAACCTTATCAATCTTCATCTTACGGGAACCTCCCATCGAAGACCCGTTGATATCGAACATGATATTTTCCTCGCGAAGCTTTGGTATCTTCACCTTTCCCTGATTCATGCCGATCTGAAGAGGGCGGCATTGCAGAAGGTTGAACACATACTCCCCATCTTCCGTGAAATTAATCGTAAATTCAATATCAACCGGATACTTGTACTGCTCCTGCAGCATATGCAGCAGAGTCTTCATATCCTGAATAAATTCCCTGTTTTTGACCAGACCATGGCAGCTTGCAAACAGCACCTCTCTTCGCTCGCCCCGGTCCATAAACATCCGCTCTGCATCGTGATCATGTTCGAACACCATATCCTTATACCATTTGGGAAGCTCTGCCTGCATGGAGTTAATCCTTCGGCTGCGCAGAGAGCAGGTCGTATAATCCAGAACATCCAGCTTGCTCTGGGAAAACTTATGCCGATCTGCCGTATTCGTCAGAGGGGATTTGTCGGGACGATCCAGGCTGACAATTCTCGGATAACTTCCCGTGCGGTCTACCGCCTGGGTTCCCAATCCAACCACGAGACGCAGCATACCTGCGGACGGGTCCATCTCGGAATCCCATCGGTAGGCACTACAGGAATAACCCACTCCAGCTGCATTCGGCATAAAGAAATCCTCATAGCGGGTACCCGATACACGCTGGATGAGAATAGCCATCTGCTCATCCCCTTCCTCCAGGCCGCGCTGTCGGCGGTATTCCAGCGCAGAGCGATCCATGGTACTGGCATATACTGTTCTCACAGCATTTTCCAGCGCCTCCTGCCGCTCCTCAATCGTTCCGACATTGATACAAAAAACAGACTCATACTTTCCGGCAAACGCATTTCCGAACCCATCCTCCTGCAGACTGCTTGAACGCACGATGATCGGACGCTCTCCGAAGTAATCGAGCATTCTCGTGAACTGTCTTCGCACTGCAGGCGGAAACTTTCCATTGACAAAGCATTTTTTCATCTCATCAGCCATCGCAAAGTATCCATCTTTTGTTTTCTGCGTGATCCACTGTTTCCAATAACCATTGTATACAATATAACTGTAAAAAACATCCGAGCCCACATAGTACGAATCGTGGGGCTCCATCTTTGGATAGAGCTCCGGCAGGAAAATCTGCACCAGTTTTCTCGCAAGAAGCATACCACAGGCCTTCCCGCCAATGCCGCCGCTGCCAATAATACGATTATATAGAAGGAAATAGTCTTCCGGCGTGTAATATTTCAACAGCATCTTTTTCACCTGCGGATCACGGCTCATCATGTTTTCACACAGGGTACGTTTTGTTTTTGCAGAGAATTTTCCTTTAGAATATTCCATTCTCGCCCAGCTCACAAAGCGGTCCCAGCTGTCCAGATCCTGATTTTTCGTCAGGTGCGTCTGCTGATCCACAATCTGATAGAAGCGGCTTACCCCGATGCCATCCTCCAGCGCATCGAATTCTTCTGTCTTTCGGTTGTAATGATGCGGCAGAAACATCGTTTTGGAGTGTCTGCGCCACACCTTTGACGGCTTCATGTAGATTTCTCCATAGCCGGAAAAAATATCAATAAAAAGCTGCGTCGTATCGTGAATCTGATCCACGGCATCGTGCGAATGTTCCCCCCTTGTGACTGGAAAATAGGCTACCGTATCCAGTTCAAACAGATACGGACAGGTCACGCGGAAAAAATTACCCATCATCAGATCCGTCGACCACTGTACCTGCAGGTTGGAAAGACTGTCGAACACATAAAATGCATCTCTTCCCTCTTTCGTGATCACATGGCGCACTGCAATCGTAAAGCTCTCAAATCCATCCTCCGGATGAAATTCATAAATTTTCACACCTTCCTGCGGTTCTACCAGCGGCTCATGGTTTGCAAAACGCATGTAAATGAGATTCCTTCCATCCGCAATTGCCTGTTTCACAAACGGATCAACAACAAATTTGTAATCCTCAAATTTTGCCACCTGCCAGACGACATTATCCCCCATACGGATGTAATCCAACATGCTGTCCATTCCGGGAATCCCTGATTTTACCTTCTCAAATGCTGCCATACACATTCCTCCTTTTACTTTTTCTTCCAAAAAAGCCAAAAAAGGACAGAGGAAATCATCCTCCGTCCCCATTGACGTTATCTGGTCGTTACTGTTCACAGTAACATCTGTTCTACATTTTTAATATTTGATTCAGAATCTGGTGCGACACTTCTTCCTTACTCATCATCTCCAGCTCAATGACCTCTTCACGAGTGATCAAAGTCATCACATTCGTGTCCGTACCAAAGCCGGCTCCCGCTACCTTGAGATTGTTCGCTGCAACCATGTCCAGGTTTTTCTTCACCAGCTTGGCCCTCGAATTCTCCAGCATATTCTGCGTTTCCATGGAAAATCCGCACAGGAACTGTCCCTCCCGTTTGTGTTCTCCCAGGTATTTCAGAATATCATTCGTGCGCTCAAGAGGAATACTCATCTGTCCTTCTGCCTTTTTCACCTTCTCGTCACTGGCATGCACCGGACGGTAATCCGCCACCGCAGCCGCCTTGATGATAATATCCTGGCTGTCACTTCTGGAAGTAACTGCCTCATACATATCCTGCGCAGAAGTCACAGGAACCAGCTTCACTCCAAGCGGTGCCTTCAGTTCCACCTTTCCGCTGACCAGCGTCACCTCAGCGCCGCGCTGTGCGCATGCTCTCGCCAATGCATATCCCATCTTTCCCGTTGAGTGATTCGTAATATAGCGAACCGGATCAATTGCCTCCATGGTCGGTCCTGCAGTTACCAGCACTTTCTTTCCCTTCATATCCTTCTCATGGGAAACTGCCAGCTGAATATGTTCCAGCAGTACCTCCGGTTCCGGCATTTTTCCGGCTCCCGTATCTTTGCATGCCAGATATCCAACTGCCGGCTCGATCACCTGCATTCCGTAATGCTGCAGGATTCCAAGATTATCCTGTACGATCGGATTTTCATACATTCGGGTATTCATGGCTGGAGCCACAAGAATCGGACACTGGCAGGCGAGTGCAGTCGTCGTGAGCATATCGTCTGCAATGCCGTGCGCAAGCTTTGCGATCACATTGGCACTGGCCGGTGCGACCATCAGAAGATCTGCCTGCTTTGCCAGAGCCACATGTTCTACATTATATTGAAAATTACGATCAAACGTATCGACCAGACATTTATGAGAAGTCAGCGTCTCAAACGTAATCGGATTGATAAAATTCTCTGCATTCTCTGTCATCAATACATGCACATTTGCCTGCTGCTTGACAAGCGCACTGGCCAGATACGCAATTTTATATGCCGCAATACTTCCGGTCACTGCCAGAAGAATCGTTTTATTCTTTAACATATGGTAACTCCTTTGTTTGATTAGTACCAGTATAACATATTTTCCTTCTTGATTAAATATAGAAAAACGATATATAATAGGAATATCTAAAAATTTTTATTGAGGTGATGACGTGAAAATTTCTACAAAAGGAAGATACGCTCTGCGAATGATGCTGGATTTGGCCCAGCACCAGCAAGAGGGATATATCGCACTCAAAGACATCGCACAGCGTCAGAATATTTCAAAAAAATATCTGGAACAGATTGTACCGCTTCTGCACAAATCTCAAGTACTGAAAACAAATCGCGGCTCGCGCGGCGGTTATATGCTGGCCAAAGCTCCCGATCAATATACCGTCGGCGACGTTCTCAGGATCACAGAGGGAAGCCTGGCACCTGTGGCATGTCTGGAGGATGATCCGATTCAATGCGAACGCAGCAATGTCTGTCCCACCCTTTATGTCTGGCAGGGACTTTACAAAGCAATCAATGATTATGTAGACAGCATCACCCTGCAGGATATTCTGGATACCAACCGGGAGCATGGCATGTATGACTTCTATATTTAAGATCTGAGCAAAAAAACAGCCTCTGTGCAGAATTCTCTGACACAGGGACTGTTTTTCACTTTTATTTTGTCAGACAAATACCGCTGGCACTGAATCGATATTGTTTTTCATCGATTGTCAGCGTTGTGCTGCGTGCCATTCTGCCATTTTCCGGATTAAAATAATAGCGGTTGCCTGATACGGTTCGATACCATCCTTTTACCATAGCACCTTTCGGATAAGCAGAGGTCTTCTTTTGTGAAAAATAGTAATAGTAGCTTCCTATTTTCTTCTTTCCAACCTGCATACGGCCAACCGAACTGAAATAGTAACGATAGCCATTAATGTTATGCCATCCGGTAAGTGCCTCACCATTGACATAATAATACATATTTCCGTATTTTGTAGTATACCACCCCTGTCGCTTCACAGGCGTTGGTGTCGGAGTCACCACAGCTTCGTCAATCCGATAGGTTCTCGGTGTAATCTTCTTTGTATAATCCACATAACCAAAATCAATATCCACGTTGTTGCTGGAAGGAATCCCTGCAATCAGTCCCGCCGTCGAGCGAAGACCATTGCCTGACGCACCATCCGTTGCCTGCCAGATGGTATGTTCCACATTGATGCCAAGGCTTGTCTTGGAATCTCCGTAGGCCGCCATCCATTTGTCAATTCCGGTAATCTTCTGGCGGTCGATGTAGTTGAGATACCAGTTGGTATTGCAGTAAAGCATCGGATAATATCCTGCTGCCTTCACCTCGTTGCAAAACGCCACCACAATGTTGGCGCGCTGCAGATTCGTCAATCCATTGATCAGTCTCGAATCCTCCAGGTCAAACACGACTGGATAGGAAACCTTATATCCCTGAATCTTAGATATCACAAATTCCGCTTCTTTTTTTGCCTGCTCCGTCGTCTTCGCAACACTGTAAAAGTACACGCCGACCGGAACATCTGCCTGATTGGCGCCTTTCATATTATCTTTAAACTGCGTATCCTCATACAAAGTGCCGCTGCTGCTGCCATATCCGACACGGATAAACGCAAAATCCACACCATCATTCGCCACACGCGTCCAGTTGATATCTCCCTGCCAAAAGGATACATCGATTCCACGTGTAATGGCGCCGGGTATCTTTACTCCCTTTCCATTGTAACAGACACCATCCACTTTGTTCCATATTTTGGAAGCCGCCTGTGTCTTTACCGTCGGCAGCATGATACTCGCCAACATCAAAAAAGCGGCCAGAAACAGCCATGACTTCCTTCTTCTTTTTGTGTTGCTCTTTGTGTTTTTCATTGCTTTCTCCATTTCTTTCTGCCCGCGTTTACTCCAGTACTTTCTTCAGCTCATCCATAAAGGTATTCACATCCTTGAACTCTCGATATACGGACGCAAAACGCACATAGGCAACTGCATCTGTCTTCTTGAGACGTTCCATAACCATCTCACCGATACGAGAACTCGGAATTTCCCTCTCTTCCATATTGAAGATCTCCGTCTCAATCGAGTCAATCATACTCTTGATTGTCTCCACAGAAACCGGTCTCTTGTAACAGGCACGAAGCACGCCTGCCTCTATCTTTTGCCGGTCATATTCCTCTCTGGTCTGATCTTTCTTGATCACAACAAGAGGAATTGTCTCCACTCGCTCATACGTTGTAAAACGCTTGCCGCACTCGTCACACATTCTTCGCCGACGAATCGAATTGGTCTCTTCTACCGGTCTGGAATCAACCACACGGGTATTATCCTGATTACAAAACGGACATCTCATGTTTTTCCCTCCCTGTTTCCAGCCTTTCTATGCCAAAAACAACTCCCTTTTACACAAATCCATAATAATATAATCGTCAAATCCCGTCAACCGGATGAAGGAATAAAATTTACCTTTTTCCCATAAAATTTCCATAAAACAGGAAAAAGCTGTGATTTTATGCGTTTTTGCGAGCTGAAAACAAAAGAAGTCATCAATACCTGTACCTGCAAAAGTCTTGGATGTCCGGTTGATATTGAGTTTGACTGCAAAACAGGCCAGATTGAAGCGCTGATCATTCCAGGTCCCGGAAAATTCTGCGGTTTTCTCGGTAGGGAAAGTACCTTCATCATTCCCTGGAAATGCATCTGCCAGATTGGAGACGATATCATTCTCGTAGAAATCGAAGAAGACAAATGCATGCACAAAGAATAATGCATAACTGCAGCTCTTTATCGTAAATAATTTTTCATGATTCGAAGAGCATTTTTTTCCAGGCGGCTGACCTGAGCCTGGGAAATGCCAATCTCTTCTGACACCTCCATCTGGGTCTTCCCCTGAAAATAACGAAGTTCTACAATCTTTCTCTCCCTGCTTCCAAGGCGATCCATCGCATTCTGCAGGGAGAGATTTTCAATCCAGCTTTCCTCTCTGTTTTTCTTGTCACTGATCTGATCCATCACATAGAGCGTATCTCCGCCTTCCGTATAAACCGGCTCATACAGACTGACCGGATTTTGAATTGCATCCAGCGCATACACGATCATCTCTTTTTCAATATGGATCTCATTGGCAATCTCATCAATCGTAGGTTCTTTCAGATGTTCTTTCAGATAGTGCTCCTTGGCATAAATCGCCTTGTAGGCAATGTCCCGCAGAGAACGGCTGACACGAATGCTGTTGTAGTCCCTCAGATATCTGCGGATTTCTCCAATGATCATCGGCACGGCGTATGTGCTGAACTTCACATCCAGTTCCGTATTAAAATTGTCTATCGCCTTAATCAGACCAATACACCCAATCTGGAACAGATCATCCGCATTCTCATTGCTGCTGGAAAAACGCTTAATCACACTGAGTACCAGACGCAGATTGCCTTTGATGTACTGCTCCCTCGCCTCCCTGTCGCCCTGTTTGATCCGTTTGAACAGTTCCTCCTTCTCCGTATTACTGAGAATCGGAAGCTTTGCTGTATTTACACCACATATTTCAACCTTATTCAGTGCCATTTTAAGAATCCTCCTAACTACTTCCTTCGTTCTGTTAGTAAAATTTTTCTCAAAATGGAATAGGTTTATACGATTTCAGCCAAAATATAAAAAATAATAGTCCTTGACAAAACAAAACAAGCAATGCAGAAGGCAATTAAAAGACACTGCAAATAGATGATTACTCACCTGTTTGCAGTGTCCTTTTTTCTTTTTGATGTTTGCCGTAATTACTCTACTATGAACGTGAAGTATACATCATCTTCTCTGCTGTCTTCCTTGATGGAGAAGCAGATTCGATAAGTTCCCGCTTCTAAGGAGGGGCCAAACTCCACAGTCGCAATACCTGCATGACCAAATACGCTACTTACTGATGTGCTGATATCACTTCCATTATAAGCATTGAAATCACACAGAAGCCCCTGTTTCTCTACTGTGGCAGTCACGCTGCTCTCTGTTGTCTGGTAGGTAAAGCTTATGGTCTTTCCCTCTCCGACAGAAATCACGTGGGTTTGTTTTGCCATCTGAACAGAAAGCCATGGTGCTGTCATCTCATCGATTATCGGGTTTGTAACCGTGATACTGCCTTCGGCCGTATTGCTGATTACATTGCCCAGGATGTTCGCTCTCGGCTCGGTTCCATAGACAAGCGTCCATGTCAGCTCGTAGTTTCCTGTGCTCAACCCGCTGAAAGCAACCTCTCTCTGTGCTTGGCTAATGGATGAAACATCGGCATAATCACCGATTTCAAATAAAACAGTATCTCTGCTGACCCAGGTTCCGGGAATGTCCACAAGTGTCGCGGACGCTCCATATGGAACGGTCACTTCTCTGCCGCCATCCTCCGTGAGCTTCGCCGCCAGATACAGCTTCTGACCACTTAAGTTGTCTGCATCCGCCGGAAGTGTCAGGATTGTTACCTGGCTTCCATCTGCAGCAAGGCTTCCATTCGTGACGGCTGTGGTGGAATAAGTCAATTCACTTCCCATCGGGATCGTATCGCTTCCTCTCTTGTCCGGCAAAAGCTCAAACGTCATGGTCTGATTGGAGACTACGATGCTTTCTGCTTCCGCAAAGTCCACTGACAGCAGGAAGGTCTCGTTACCAGCGTCTGTGACTTCGAGGGAAAGGTTACCACCGTCACTTCCCATCTTCTTAAACTCTGAGAATTTAAATATCTTCTTGCCAGCTTCATAATCACTGGCACTTACTGTGTAATAATAATACTGGTCCGCTGTGCCGGATGCTCCGATAACAGTCAGTGTCAGGACGGTTCCAACCGGAAGCGCATTTGTGAATGTCACCTGGTAATCCCGGTTCTGAATCTTATTGCCGGTACTGGTGAGCATCGCGGTAAATGCACCGTTACTCTGTGTTGTGACAGACTGGCTTCCATCTGTAAAAGTCTGGAACAGCCTGCCTTTCTTCACAGCAGTCTCTCCCACTGCTTTCAGCCATACATGGACCGTAAGTGTCTGCGTACCGTCTGCTGCTGCCGGAGAGACATCCTCCCCATAGGCTGCAGCAAGGGTATCTGCTTTCAGCTGTCTAATGCCTTCCAGGCCTGCCGGGGCACTTCCGTCCTTCTGAAGTCCATAACGCTTAAAATCACTCTCCCCGTCTGCTTCGCGCAGGAACCAGCAGTCTGCTATACCGGCAGATTCCACAGGAATTGTCGGTACTCCATCTGTCGGACTGAGCACCGTCAGTGATGCAGCTTCCGGAACAGACCCGGTACATTCATCACTGGTCCGTACCGTCTTCGGCAGATTATCAGTTGAAATCGCTGCTCCGCTTGTATTGTAAGCTAACCGGTAGTGATCCTGCACCAGCGTACCGGTTATCGTGTTGCTACCTTCCAGTTTTACCAGGGTAAATGTGGAATCTACCGATCCCAGTGCACCAATGGTATTCGCTGTAACAGAAGCACCGTTTTTGATCGTCACTGTTGTTGCTGTCGGATTATTTGCCTGCAGGCTTCCGATCTTTCCGTTCGGTATACTATTGCTGTCTGTCGCCGTTGCCTCAACGCTTCCGCCATCGATGGTCAGGTTCTTTGCATACAGGTTCGGCACGCTTGCTGTCACGCCTGTCAGTGTCACATCCAGCGTTGCACTGCTGCCGGCAGCACCAAAGTCAGCGTTTGTGCTGGTCAGTGTACCGCTTTCCTGGGAGTAAGACTTGCCGCCTGCAAAGATATCGCCCGTTCCTTCAAACGTAATGCCATATGTTGACTGTCCTGCTTTTACAGCCAGACCAGCCTCTTCTCCCAGATTTGCCTGTCCTTTTACCATCAGGCTGCCTTCCAGTTCCAGATTCGTATCCGCATGGACGGTAAGGTCTCCGACTGTTACGCCACTGCCGACTTTCGGCTGTTTCACAGTCACAGATGCATTTTCTGCAAGAGATGTGATCGTAAGATCCGGTTCATCGGAAGGTGCTTGTCCTTCTTCCAGGAGCAGATAGCTTCCGGTATTGCTGTGTTCTTTACCGTTCTGAGTTACCTTCGTATCTGTGATCGTTATGCTGCCGTTGCTTACTTCCAGGATCTGTGTATTGCTGATATTCACATTCGATGCCGCATCCTGGATCTGCATATATCCACTGTACAGCTCCGCGAATTCTCCGACTCCTGATGTCATGGTACGGATCACACTGGCATCCTTAACCGTTGTCATGTTCCCATTCTCGGTGCCAATTGGTGTATTCACCCGGCTTCCGGTAAGATCATCCTGAATATGCTGGTAGATCGTACTGCCCGTAATGGTAAGCGCATCCCGTGCATGGATCGGGTCAGATACATAATTTGCTTCCGTACCGATACTGCTGTTCTGAATGGATACGGTATATCCATCTGCAATCACCGGCCCCGCCATGTGATTTGCATCCGCTTTCGTAAGTACCGAACTGTCAATGGTCACAGAGGAAACCCCTGCGCCGCCGATCCATGCGCCCGCATAAACGGTTGTGGCGGAACATTCTGCCACGGTTATGTCACAGTTCAGTACCGTGACTGTACCGTTGTTTTGTGTGGCATTCTGCGTACCTGCGCCGATGCCGGAAGCGGTAGAAACGTCTGCATTTGGCATGGTCATGGAAAGGTTCACATTCTCCACATCAAGAGTTCCTACTATCGGATTTCCTGTATTTCCGCCGATTGCAGCACTTCCGACTGCCGGTGCCAGCGTAATCTCTGCTTTTTTACCTATATCTTCCTTCGTCGGATCTGTCCCGAATCCGGATTCCATCAGACCGGTATGGAGTTTCAGACTGGTATCTTGACCGCCTGCCAGGATGTTCTTCGCCGTGATTGTGCTTGGTTCACCATCATAATTCGCACTTAATACAGCCTTAGCGCCTTCCTTTACTTCAATGGAATTATCCGAAGTGAGATGCAGGTCGCCAAGCTGGATCGTCCTGTCTCTCAGATCTTCTGCCAGGGTAAGAACATTGGCCGTCTCATGGAAATCACTGTTATTATCCGCGCACTGGAGGATCACATAATCTCCCAGCCATTCCTTTGTCACTCCATTCTGTGTGTAACCATTCTTCGTAATGTTGATCGTACCGTCGTCCAGATACAGAGTCTGGGTTGTCACTTTCGAAGCTGCCACATCAGATGCCGGCATCAGGAAGGAGTAGCTTCCTCCGCTGCCTGGTGTTCCATAGGACGACAGTTTCACGGTTGTCTCGTTGCCCTCATCATCTGTCAGGGTGAGTGTCACATACTGCGGCTTCGGGGGATTATCGGGATCCTTCGGCTTGAATGTTACCGTTGCGTGGTAATCTATATCTACCTGTGTACCAGGTGTATTATAAGATACTTCATTGCCAGATCCGTCTGTGTAAGTAACATCCCAGTCGCCTAATATATCCGCATCTACACAGAACGAATATTTCTGTGGCTTATACCCTCGTGTCAGGATAATCGGTCCACTATTTTCCGGCGTCATGGTCAATGTTCTATATTGCTGACCGCCGTATGTCCAGCTGCTAGGGTCTGTTCTGTCTATAGTGTATCCCTCCAGTATAGGGCTATCATCCATCAATGTGTCGCCATAATCTAACGTTACCTCTTTCGTAACTGTACGCACTTGTCCGGATACCTTCCCAAACCCTTTCCAGTCACTTACCGTCAGATCCTCTGCATCTTCCGGCAGATTGACGGTGTAGATCACCTGATACTCGGACGGCACAATCTGAACTGTCAGGTTATCTGTAATCCTCTGATCACCCTGAGAGTTTCCGGAGAACTGGAACTGTAGTTCAATATCCTTAAAATCAATGGTCTGGCTCATCACTTTGGAATGGTAGAGGGTAAGCGTGATCTTATCGCCAGCTCCCACCTCCTGTCCAAAGTTCAATGTTCCATCGCTGTCACATTCCGATAAGTTCTTTGTGATCTTGGGGGTAGCGCTGCTGATGCTCACATCTACGGATACGGTGTTATTAGCAGAATAGTTCTCATTCAGACTGTCTGGCCAGGCTTGGTCATACTGATGATCTAACATCTCAGTCTTTGGTACAAACTTCAAAGAGCTACCATTGGTCAGTTTCATGCTCAGCATACCGCTCTCTATATTTGCCGGGATTGTATACTCATCCTGTGAAAGCACAGCAGATGCTGCATCTGACTGGGCAGTCAGTGTCACATTCCTGCTTACCTGTGCGGCATACACCGTATATACCATGATGTCGTAGGTGCCAAGACGTTTCGCTTCTTCTTTAAATGCATTTAATTTGTCGTTAAAATTACTCACATCGGAAGGATATACTTCTGCTGCTGTGGTGGTTCCATTGACATACCATCCGGTCAGGGCATAGCCCGGGCTGGTGATGGAAATGTATCTATTCGGATAATCCGAATATGTCTCCCACGGACCGCTTTCTTTCACCGTCCGCTGTACGGTTCCGTCCGGTTCCACATACCGCTCTACGAATACAAGGGAGCGTTCCCGGTAGATACCATACAGCTTGATCGTGCTGCCATCCGGATAGTCCGGTATGGTATAGCCTGCATAGTCGCTGTAACTGTCTTCGATCGCTTTCCGGTAATCTGCATCTTCCGGAAGCGTGAACACCGTTCCCTCTGTGTATCCTGCACCTGCACCTGTTCCTGATTCCCGGTTCTGGTACAGGCTTTTTGCATTCTCAAGTGCGATGACAGACTTCGCATAGTTTATGTAAACATCATATCCCGGACCACTGGTATCACCTGTCTTACCCGGATCAAGGGCTGCAAAGGTAAATCCAAGCAGGTAACGTTTGTCATTATCTCCCGGACTTGTCGCTCCTTTGTTGCAGGCATACCACTCGCCATTTCGGCTCGGCCAGAGGTCCGCTGAAACATTGATCTCCTCCCCTACTTTGACTCCGGTTACAGTGGCAGGGGAATTCGGACTTCCAGCATGGAAGTCACTATATGTGCTTCCTTCTGTGTCCGATTTGCATAATTGCAGGGAATAGGTGTTCTCTGCCCAAACAGCCGTCAGTTTCACATCTGCAAAACGCGGGGTCGTTCCCACATAAATTCCATTTTCATCCTGCCATCCCTGGAAGGTATAGCCTTTTTTGGAAAGAGTATTTCTGTAATCAGAATCTACATAGTCATCTTTCTCATTATAATGGCCGGATGTGGTGCTGACCACGCTATATTTGCTGCCGTTTGCTCCTGTCACAGGAGTTCCAATGATTTGTCCGCCTGTTTCTGCTGTATCTGTCTTTGTGTATCCGGCTAATGGATCTCCATAATTCGGTGTACCAGACGGTGCTTCATTCGTCCATTTACCGCCGCCCAGGTCATAGGTTACTTTGACCCTGCTATACTCTGCCGTCAGCCTTAGGGCTGCATCTGTCGGACTTCCATTCGGATCGCCTTTTGCCGGATTCAATGCCGCAATCACCTGTGCACTCAATGCCTCTGTGCTGTCAAGTGTCCCTGTCTCATCCCCGATTGTCCACCTCCATCCGGAAGCCTGATCGAACGTATATCCTTCTTTCCAGGCATACGGAAGTTCCTTAGGGTAAACTTTATCTCCACCTGCATCGATGTACCAGAAGTTGTTCTCATCATTCACATTTGTGTCATAGACCCAGTAGTATTGCAGTGTTGGGGGTGAACCATCATTCGGTGCATTGTTTGTCGCCGTTATCTTGTTTCCACTACCGGCATCAAACGCGATCAGGTAGGTGTTGGCTTTCCAGATGGCGTAAACAGTCGTTTTCTGGGTGAACTTATCGTCGTTTTTCACCCATCCATCCGAAGTCTGATCTGTTGCTTCGTGAGACGTATTCCATCCGATGAAGGTATAACCAGCGGCTGTGGGCCGGATCAGACCAGGACTATTTCCTCCTGTCACGGAACGATCCGCAAGCTTCGTACTGGAACTGATGGTCTTATCTACATCAATTACATCCTCTATGGTCGTACCGGCATTTTCTCCGGGGAATGCTGCAGTCGACGGCTTTCCATCCTTTTTATTCAGATCAAAGATAACGATCACACGTAATTTCTGGACATTTACCACTTTTAGATTTACAACAGCATTCGCATTCGTCTTGCAGGCTTCCCGATAGGCTTCTGCCAGATCTTTGCTCACAAGACTGTTCATGTTAATAAGATCTGTATATGTACCAAAGTTCATCTGAAGTTCTGTGATACCAAGTGTTTTTGTCGTGTATTCGCCCAGGTTCACACCTGCCTCAGACAGAATCTTACTGCCATAGGAGATCTCCGGCTGCTTTGTCGAAATATGGTTCTGGCCTGACTCATTCCACGCCGATCCTACGAATTCATCGGCAAGATCATAAGAACCAATGGTGTCTCCTTCAAATGTCACTGCAAATTTCACTTTAATTTTTTCCCACTTCGCATACAAAACAACGTCATTACCGATCGTCGTATTCAGAGACTGAGTCGGCTGTGTATACGCTTCATCCTCATACCAGCCTTTGAATACATAACCTCTGCAGGAAGCATTCAATAAGTTTATTTTGTACTGGTTATCTTCGTTCTTAGCGTTAACGATATAATCATCGGGATTCTCATTGACGATGGTACTGATATCGCTATCGAATATCTCACCCTTTGGATTTAATTGATAGGATACTGTGACGATACGTGTACCAAATACCGTCTGATCGGCAGCATTGAAGGTATCATTGTAGCTTTTATCACTATCCTGACGGGTGATTCCCTTCTCCCCATAAGCGAAACTATAGAGACCTGCCTGCTGTACAGTCAGTCTTCCACTACCGCCTGTGATCTTTGCATACGCGGTCGCTGCATAGACCTGTGCGCCATTCCGAATCATCAAATTCTTGGCTGAAAGCGTATCGGTCACCCAGATGCCGATCTTATTGCTCCTGTACTGACCAGTCTCCGTACCTTCATATGGATTAGGATATCCGATACTTGCCTCTTGGATCTCCACGGTGCCGTAAGCGGCTGTCAGACTGTGAACCTTTACCTTCGTATCCGTTCCGGATATGGACACCGAACCATACGGCGCCTGGATACTTCCTGTGGCAGCCGATCCGCTTACCGCAGCAGTTCCTCCGGTGATGCTTACCCTGCAATTATCTGATGTATGCTGAGCAATATCATCTCCTTTGGCAGAATAGTAAGCTGCCAGTTCCTGCTTCTGTGCTTCCGTCATACCAAGTACCGCGTCGTCTGCGAGATTCACCTGTCCGCCGGAAACAGTGACGTTGGAATTCATTCCGCCAAGGTATTCACTGACGTTGAAAGTACCGCCGGCAATGCTGACCGCTGCAGATACGGGGATGCGGGAAGCGGTATACATATATTCCTCACCGTTCTTTGGTGTATAATATGCAAATCCAAAGACCCGATTGATGGTTCCCGCCTGCTTTGCATTTACCGTGCCTCCGGTCATATTGATTGTGGTGGTTTTATTTCCTCCCAGAAATGTCTGTGCATCTACCGTACCTCCGGTCATCGTCAGGGAGCCGCTTTCCTGTATAAATTGGTCATTCTTCAGACGATCCTTAATCACCGCAACAGAGATTTCATTGTCACTGGTGTCGGTTGTTTTGTTGAAGCCGCTAAGCAGAATATAATCTGCTGCCAGAGTTCCGCCCTCCATCTGGATCGTTGGACAGAACAGATATCCGCCGGCCGGATTGCTGTTCAATCCAGTCACCTGCAGCTTGGCATTCCCCTTGATGGTCAGATCCGACAGGCGAAGACGCCGTTCTGCCGTAACAACGGCCGATCCGTCCAATGTCACCCGGCAGCTTGTCGCATTAACTACATTGCGAATCGTTGTTCCCTCTGAATACATGTCTTTGATGTTGATGACAGACGAACCGCTGATGTTCATCTGATTGACGTTTGTGAAAAATCCACCTGTATTTCTGGCACCACCAACTTCATACCGGACTTCGCTGTCTGTAATATTTACCGTTGATGTCCCATAAAAAGGTGAGTCTCCGGTATCTGCCCCTCCCTGAAGTATCGATATGTCGCAGTTTGTGAGATCTGCCTGCTGATAACCATATGCAATCGTACAGCCCAAATAATATCTATGCAGCTTTACGATACAATCTTTCATGGCAAACATGCCGGCAGCATTTGAGGATCTGCCAAGACCAGTATTCTGATATCGCTGCATAAAGGTCAGTCGTTCCATTCTTGCATTCCCGCTTTTACCTGCATTATTGCCAAGAAAGCTCCGGTTCCATTTCGAAATCTTCCTTGCGTCCTGTACAACGATAACATCGTCCATCTTCTGATCACCGTAATAAAAAACACTGCTTGTTTCAGGAACCTTTGTCATGCAAAGCTCGTTTACCCCTTCGATTTCTATCGCAATCTTCCTGTTCCCGGAAATATTCACTCCAGACGTCAGGTCAAGGTCTGTGTACGACTTGTAATCCTGTATTATTTTGCTGAAAATAAACCTTTTACGGATATTGCTGCTGTCTGACTCGCCATCCCAGTTACTGGTCTCAAACCAGACTCTGTTCCTCGTCGCTGCCTTTTCCGCATCATCGGCATTGTCATTCAACTTTACGACTGGATTCTCACCAAATGTGGTTGGGACAACCGCCGTAAGATTTTTTCCCTCCGTGCCCCTTAAGGTAATGCGATAGCTGCCCGCATAGGTAAAAAGACTGTCACTTCGGGTACTCTCCTGTTCCACCTGAAATCCGTCATCCGTAAAAAGGATCTCATATTCATCCAGGTATAATTTGAGTATTTCAGTGATATAGATTTCCGTATCAGTACCTGGCATGAGGAATCTGATCCTACCATTATCAGCTGTATCTGTATTCTCAACACAATGGAGCAGTCCATTGGCATAATACCAGATCACCGTATATTTCTCCATATCCGAATCGGTCAGCTTCAGTGTTACTTCATTATTCGCCTTGACACTCTGTGCAATACCGGAGCTATTGAAAGCGCAGCTTGATGATGAAATATAGTTTTTCCCTTCTTTTACCGTCAGTGTATACTCGCTCTTTGCCGCATAAAGAGCTAAGTATTCATTCCCGGTGTCCGTTGGGTCAAATTCAACGATCCTATTATCTCCTGTCAGATAACCTTGGCTATTCGTTGCAGAATCCAGCTTTGCTCCTAAGAGACTTCCAAGACGCCAGAAAGCAGTACTACCACTTACTGTAGGTGCCGCAATACTGACCGAAGTCAGAGAAGACAAATTATCAGAAACCAGTTGCAGCGTTGTCGTGCTCCAGCTTTCCCCATAAGTTCCTGTGTAACGGATGGAATTCGGATTCGTATCCGGTTTAGTAAACCCAGAACTCATTATATAGTGTATATACAGGTCATCTACTATAGTCGGCTTACCGATGATTGTATTTCCGGTAATGAAAACAGTACTGCGGGTATTACCAGTATTTGTTGTAGCACCGATCCGGGTTGCTGTAACGCTGGCGCTCCCGCTGATTCTTGTCTGCGGCCAGCGCTTGAGCTTCGTTGCTTCATCTGTATATACAAGGCTGCTGCTGTTGCCAACGGTTCCGCCCGCATTGACCGTGCCGCCGGAGATATTTAAGTCCCATGCGCTGGAGAAATGATTCGCACAATCCACAGATCCATTCTTCATGTTGACATTATTCAGCAGATTCACATTCCCCGCCGCATAAACTTCAGTGCCATCGAAGACAATCGTTCTTGTGCGTACGTTATCGTTGTAGGAACTGTTACCGAGTAC
This sequence comes from Eubacteriales bacterium, assembly GCA_030536755.1. Lineage (GTDB taxonomy): Bacteria > Bacillota > Clostridia > Lachnospirales > Lachnospiraceae > JALFVM01. Next base: position 65,682 of record JAUNPJ010000002.1, read on the forward strand.
AAAGCATTCATTCGTTCCCTTGTTATTGTTGATTTCATTGATCAAATCATCTTTGCCAGGCATCTGTGTATCCGCATTCAGACTACCCAACCCGGAGATAATCGTGCCAACCGGATTACCCGACGTTTGAGTCGTATAATTCAGGTCATAGTAATTACCACTCTTGTTATATTTCCCAAACAGAAAAATCTCTCCACCTTCAAAATTGTAGGATTCATTCGCTTCGTAACTGTTGGCATGCGTATAAAAAGGAGCTGTCGTATCTCCACACTCATTTTGGGTGCTTCTGACGCTGCCATCTGCATTAACAATACGTTTATCTGCAATATAATTTGTGATCTGATTGGCAATAATCCTTCCACCGGACATCGTTGCTTTTCGTCCCAGAGAAATATCGTTTGCAATAAGCGTTCCACTTGCAAGCGTCATGTTAATAAATTCACAGCGGTTGCCTTTCACAATCAAATATTTGCTGGTATTAATCTCAGAAACTACATTATATGGATGATCATGTTCTTCCACTAACATATTTCCGTCAATCACCATATAAGCATCATCCATAAGAGAAAACCCGCGTAAAACCGTCACATCTTTTGTAACATGAACCTTTGCATTTTCCGATATTTCGGCAACATACCCTCCACGTAAATATCCAATGTTCACCTCACAACTACCGGTTAATCTGGTATATCCCTGGTTTGACCAGATCCATTTATTCTCTGAAGTAATAGAACTATTCCCGCTAACAACAATCTTTCCATAACCTACACCATGACTTATCTCGTAAAACAGATAACTGCAATGATCTGGATAGGTATCATTACTGTATTCCAGAATTGTTAAATCCGATACATTGATATCCCCGCTGGCAAACACCGCCCCCAGATTCAATACTCCTGCCGTCTGATCCGGGGCATCCCCATACAGGTTTAATGTCGCCTCATAATTCGAAGCAGAGTTCATCTTACTCTGGGTAATGCATGCGACTGTATTCCCACCACAAAAATACAGGTTTGTGGTATATTTATAATTGATCTTATTGTCCAGGACAATATTTCCGATATCAGACAGGGAGCCTTCCGCAGTAAAGTCCGTATCAACATTCGTCGAACTGTCTATTATGCGCCCGCTTACGCGGCTGGAATATTGGGCTGTCGCCACCATCTGACATTCCTTCAGATATACGGTTGCAGCATTCACCAGTGTCAGCTGATTCTGCGTCTTGACATCATTACTGGTAACACGGAATACATCAGAAAAATTCCATATATAGAAATACGCCCCAGCCGGCAGCGCTGTTCCGCTGCTGTCTTTACCGCCAATGGCATAGTCCGCCTGCCAAAAAAGCGGCGTCATGCCATCTATTTCTTTTGCATACCAGAATCCGTCTATGGTCCTTCCATTATAGCTGACATCCTCCGCAAAGGTGACCGGGCTGTCCGCAATATTCACCCAGGTCTCGCCATATGTCGCATCCGCATCCGCAGACGGCATGGAAAAATCATAGTACAGATACGTATCACCATTGGAATAGCTGCGCTCGACAGGGGTGATCCGAGTGCCACCTGATACCACATACCACTTGCTGAAATTCAGCGGTGCTGCTGCACTGCATCGATAGCTCACCTGTGTACCGGCGGGGATGGTCAGCGACAGCTTTCCATTCTCGGCCGCGGTTGTATCCTGTACCTGATTATCGACCAGAATATCCCATCCCTCCACGACATCCGTCGTCAGGGTATAACTGGCAGTTTCCCAACTTGTCGTCAGCAAAATAGGCGTTGTAGTAATCGTTTCTATATAGGCTGAGAGGGCAGCATCTCCCCTCGCATCAATCAGATTCCCCTCGCCAAGGGAGAATGTCATACCACTTGTAACGGCCGCACCTCCCGGCGTCGTCCATCCGGCAAATCCCTTCTTTTGTTCCCCTGTACGGGTATCGATCAGCACCGGCATTTCCGTAATCGTAGACTCATTACCTGTGGCAATGGATTGTAAGAAGTCAAATAAGGTCTGCCCGTAAGTGATGTCACCGATAAACTGCAGCAGCAGGTTGCTTGCATCCCAGGTAATCTTGGTATAATCATCTGCAAAATTCTGCAGGGAATCGTATGTCTGCTCATTTACTTTTACCTTGATAGATTCAACCGGAACTTCGGAATTTACCTTAAAACGGATCTTGAACGTTTTGGCTGTCCACTGGGCGGTCAGCGTGATCGCGCCATCCACTGCGTCACTCTCTAACACTGTATAGGATTGCGCATCCTTCACCAGTGTTCTTTCGTCTGTGCCGCCAATAATCTTCCATCCGTCAAATTCATATCCGAAACGGGTCGGTGCGGTCAGGGGAACTTCGTTCCCGATCTGCTTTGTGCTTGACGTTGTTCTCTGTAATTCTGAATAATTGTCATTCGTATTCGCATCCGGATCATATCCCAGATCCAGTGTTACGGAGATACCACCAGGCACCTCTCCCACAGATACTTCCGGGGTATCTGAACCTGAAGCATCTGTGTCAGTGTCCTCAATCTGAATCTGAGGCTCTTCACTTTGAGTCTCTTCTTCCTCACTTTGAGAATCTC
>JAUNPJ010000002.1:68273-97366 GCA_030536755.1 Eubacteriales bacterium
ATCGTCTTCGCTTCGAACCTGTTCTTCTTTATCTTGAACCTGTTCCGTCTGCATCTTAGGTGTTTCCAATGCCATGGCTCCGGGAATGCCTCCGCAAAAGACCTGCAGAGTCATGGTAACTGCCAGCAGCATAGCCAGTATTCTTTTTCGTCTTTTTCTTTTTTCACTCATCGTCAGTCACCTCACTCCACAACAGCTGTCGTACCGGATCCACTGGTATTTGTAATTCCCACGTCCGCTTTGTTTTTAAAGAAGAGCAATTCATATGTATGATTCGCTTCCACTGAAATCGTCTGCGTCTGTTCTACATCTGCACTCTCATACCAGTTCACCATGAGATCATTCGTATTATCCGGATCGAAGTCTTCCGCCTTCCACTGCACGGTCATATCTCCACTGTAATCATTGGTATGGATTGTCAAAAGTACGCTTCCATCGTTCTGGTCCGCTACGGTGTAGTCCGGTGTGCTTTTCGTTATGACATGAAACTCCGCAGAGAGTTCTTTGCTGTACGGAGAGGTAGTGGTTACTGTCACTGTAACCTGATCATTGATGTTTACTGCGTTTTTGTCAGAAGGTGCAATATGCAGCGTCTTTGTCTCTCTCGAATTACTTTTTTGCATCGTTCCATTCCCGCTGTCCGTACAGGCCCATCCGTCGGATACCGTAACCGTATAATTGATCTTATCCGCCGCAATCTGTGCAATGTTTTCTTTTTCATAGTTGTACAGCTGAATATCGAATCCATCTCCCCAGTTCGTAATGTCGTAGGACTTCACAGGACTTGTATCTTCTTCCAGATAATTGGAAGTAAAATGAAACTGGGATGATGTCATCTCTGCCTGCTTCTTATTAGAAGAAATATACCTTGCAGTCAGACCTCCCCCAATCATACAAACGGCAAGAAGGATGGAAGCAGAGATCATCACTGCCCGTCTATTCCTTTTTCCATTATTCTTTTCCTGAGCTTCCTGATTTGAGTTCTGCATGTTCTTATCAACTTCTTTCTGTATTTTCATTTGTATTCACCTCAATCTGTCTGTTGTCCCTTCACGGTAAGTACGACTTCTCCCTGACCGCTGCTGTTTGCAAACGCTGCGGAGTTATATCCAGCCGGCCACTCCACGGTAAGCTGATAATGATCGTCACGACCGGACGCTGCAGCAAATGAAGCAGCCGCCGATGTGTTCGTATTCAAACCTGCATTGCCGTCACCAATATTGCTGACAGAACAGACTGACGCAGAATCACCTGTTTTTTCCACCTGACAGGTGAGAGGCATACTCCCATTAATCTGAATCTGAATCGTATAAGTTTCTGCCACCTCACTGACGAGACCGACTTTCTGATTTGTCACAATAAAATCATACGTTTTTGTATCTCCCGGTTTTTCGATTCCTTCCAGATCTATATAGTGGCTGCTTTCCTCGGGCTGAACTTCAAATATAAATGCCGCTATTCTGGCATCACTGTCCCCTAAACCAGACGATGTATATCTGGCATACATATTGCAGACAAGCCATATGGAAATAATCGTCAGGCACAGCAAAACGGCTGCGATTCTTGCTGCCCAATTTTTTTTCTGTATTGTATTCGCCATATTTCAAGCCTCCCCACTATTTTTCTTTTTCATCTTTATCCGGCAATTCTTTCAGCCTTCGGATCTCCTCTTTAATGGCATCCAGATCTGCCTCATCTTTTTCTTTCTGTTTTCGGAAGGAACACTCGATCAGTAGCAATGCACAGATAATGATCATCATTGTCCCTGCCGGGCTCTTCAATGCATTCACGACATTGCCCACCCGGGGAATCCAGCCGATGACGATTCCTTTGACATCACTTTGGTCAAACGGCGGATCCTCCGCGTTATTGGCGTCGCCCTTCGTCACCACAATATTGTTGTCTACACTCATAACTCTATGCACAATCAATTCTCTGTCAGACTGATAAACCACGATGTCTCCGGCTTCTATCTTCCCGGCTTCTCTGACAAAAATCAGATCTCCCCTGGAAAATGTGGGCTCCATGCTGCCCGATAACACCACCGCCGCACCATAACCGAATGGCATGGGAAGCTGATTTCCAATCAGTGTTTCGGCATTGGCGAAATACGCATTCAACCCCAGAAGCAGTCCAAACAGCACCAACAGTGCCCGGCGCCGGAGTGAAGAAACTTTCTTTTGTTTCAATCGTTTTGACTCATAGTTCATTTTATTTCCAACCTTTTTCATTGATTAAAATCCAGCTTGTGATGTTTATCGATAAACAGGCCGCCCGGAGTAATATTGTAGTTGTTATCATCGGGTTTTGTCTTGCCCATCGGGGTGTACACGTTGTGCTTACGATCGATTGCTGCCCAGTCCTCAGTCAAAATACGCATGGTTTGATCGGAAGTATCCAGATAAAGCTCAATGGCACGGATGTTCCTTGCGGCAATGACTGTCATTGTGTCATCCTTAAACGCAAACTGAATTCCATCAACTTTTGTTCCGTTAATCTTGCTTCTGCGTTTCAGCACCCATTTCAGTTCTGCCCTTGTTTCCTCACCGGAACACAGGGTAAACGTATGTTTTCCGGGCGGCATGCGCAAGAATACGAAACGTCCATCTGTGCGGATCGCATCTTCCCTGCGTCTCCATTTCATCGTGCTTCCTGACATATCTGCCGCAAAGCCGGTGACATAGATCCTTCTGCGCCAGAGAAGCAGCAGGATCAGACCAAGGAGAAGTAAGGCGAGAAGCAGCGGTTTTCCGATATAGGTAATGGTTCTGTGAGAAATCACCTCATCATAAATCGGATTGTTGTTCTCATCTGTCGCAACAGCCCCCGGCGTTACCTGGGAAATTGTTTTGATCGTCAGACGAAAATTGGCATCTGTGGATGTGGCCTTATTTCCAAGCATCGTATCGTTGATATCCTGCAAAAGCTTCTTCTCATTCTCATCACTTTCAAAAGGCCACTGCCATTCCAATGTGTAGGTGACATACTTTCCTACTCCGAGCGTATCTTTTTCTACGATCGAATTCAGCTTATCGATACTCTCCCAGCGTGTCTCACTGCCGACGATCCAGTCACTTCCTTTGGAAAGACGCACCTGAAACGGAATCTTCATGTTCTTAAGTTCAAATACACCCTCAAGTTTCAGCGTGTAATCGAGCGAGACATTTCCCGTATTCTTCAGCGAGAACTGATAGTCATTGCCTGTACCGGGGGCAATGACTTTGTCTCCGTCTGCACTTTCAACAGTAATCTCACCGTTGTCACCTGTATAGGATTTTTCAAACAGATCCACATCCGTATGCGTTTTCCATTTGGAATTTTTATCGTAAGCGTCCATATCCGGTTCCAGCTTTGCCGGGACACGTGTTACATCGGTTGCGAGCGCTTCCACCGCATCATTGGGAAACAGACCGATCACATTGTGGTCTCCGGCAGTGATTCCCTTATAAATAGATGCAAGCAGGGCTATGGTCACGAGCAAAAGCAGCAGCAGCAGAAATGCCAGAAGCCAGATTCCCTTTAAACTGTTTATTTTTTTCTTTGTATTCACAGGACAACTCCCTTCTTTCTTTTAGTCTTTCAGAGTATCAGAAACCGTAAGAATTTCTGACACTCTGAAAAACCAGAAGACCGCCCCCGCTTGCCACAGGAGCAGGGGCGGTTTTTAGGTTTTTATGTCTTTATGTATCCTGAATTAAGTAATCCCGATGAGGAGATTAGTCAACCTGGGTAACAGCAAGATCCAGATAAAGGGAACTTGTCAGGCAGGCAATAACACTCTGAGCACTCTCTCTGTCCTTCACAACAACGATATCCTTGCTGTAAGATGTAGTGCCGCCCACAGCTGTTACACTAATCGTTTCTGTATCATACTTAACTTCCTTGTAGGTATTACCAGCAGTAGGCTTATAGACAACGTATGCACCGTCATCCGTAGTATGATTAACGGTATCTGCATTAGCAACGATCATATGACCAAGAATTGTGTCTGACTTGTCAGATACCGTAGCATCATTACCACGATTCGTGGTTGTTTCATTCTCAAACTTCCACTCCCAGATAATATTCTCCCCGTTCAGCTTGACTCCCGCTGTGCCTGTTAAATCAGTGAGAGAGCTGTACTTTGTAGCATTTCCAGTCGTTTTATAGTTGAAAGCATACGGTTTAGTAGTTTCATTATCAGTTGGAGCAGTACCAGTACCAGAACCAACCTCAGCTGCCTTTGCAATCTCAGCTGCCATCTCGCTCATGGTACTCTTACTGGTGGTCTGGGCTAAGTTTGTGTTATAAGTGGTTGCATTACCAGGTGTCCCATTAGTAGTCGTCAATCCATAGGTTACAGGGAAATAGTTGACAGCTGTAACTTCATCCTCTAATGTATAGAGACTCGCAGTTGATACAGTAGTCCAGCTCTGATTTGTAACTTTAGTAAATGTCATTCCATTCGTACTCTCACCGATATAAAGATTGTTCATATCCTTATAATTGTCTTCGGTAACTGCCTCAGTCGTGGAAGTCGGAACCATCAGGCCATAGTCTCCTGCTTTCAGATAGATATCACTTCCCACTACCTGACCGGAAACCTGTGTCATAACTTCAGGAGTACCCTCGATAGAGAAGTACAGGCCGTTCTCGCTCTTTGTTCCTGGTGCCATGATGTTATCATTGTCAGCTGCGTAGGGATTGCCACTGTCCACACTTCCTGTATAATCAGCTTTAATTACATTTTGACCAGAAGTTGCATCATTTTTTTCATAATCACTTCCATACAGCTTTCCGGCAGTCTGCACTGTCACACCCCACTTCGCAACTCTTGCGACATCATATGCGCTGTCTTCTGTGGTGTACTTTGCGATTGTTCCGCTTATGATACTGGTCGTCAGTAAAGTTGCAATCATAAGACCTGACGCAGTTCTCATTGCTTTATTTTTCTTCATAGTTAATTTCTCCCTTCGTATAATGCTTGTCTATATCAAGTTTCAGCGTGGCCAACTGAAACCAGATAACATGATCTTTTTGTTTTTACTCTTTCTTCTTTCTCAGTTCTTCCAGCTCTCTCATCAGTGCTTGCGTATCCTCCTGTTTTTTCTTTTCGTAGATACGGCGGCGGATAATGTCGTACACAACCAGAAGGATAATCGGGCAGATGACACAGAGCACCAGTCCCTTTGTGGTCTGCATGAACATCGCGATATTTCCCGCTCCCGGGATACGGCTCCGGTATACGCCCACCAGCTTGTCTGCCGGCACAACTTTCTGATCCTCTACATTGTTGGCATCACCTTTGGTCACCCATGCAAGATTTCCGTCTTCATCTTTTGTCACTTTCATGACTCTATGCGTCACTACACTGGTTCCGTTTCCTGCCGGGTCGAAGAAAGAAATGATATCACCTTTCTCAACCTCCTCTGCATCCGCAGTATGGCAGATGATCAGGTCTCCGCCTTCAATTTCAGGATACATGGAATCCGACAGAACAATCATCGGAAATATTCCTCCCACACTGGGCACTGCATCCGGGTTTGTATAGCTTTTGATAATAAGGGTACAATTAATAGCCAGAATTGGAATTAAAATAAGACATAGAATCGTTCCCACAGCCGTCATAATCTTAAATGAAATAGTTGACGGCTCTTTTTTCATTTGTTCACTCATTGTCAACCTCCTCATAAGCCGGTGTTTCAAACATCCGGGCCATTGTATTAATAGTTTCATTATAGCACTTTTCTCTCATCAACTCAAACTTCGCACTTGAATAAGTGCCTATGCTCCTTGAAAATTCAATAATAACTGGCATAAAAATAGCATGAAACCATCTGATTTGGTATAATTGAGTTGTTCAGAAACAATTAAAATCGGAGGCTCATGCTATGAATAAAAGTATAACACAAGACAACCTAAATGATAACCAGATTTCAAAATCTATCAGAAGATTTTTTACACGCTTTCATCTTTCCTCAACATTAAAAGCTGCTAATGCATATAAAAAGAAAGGAACTTCCGCAACACTGATTTTTCAGTACCTGTTTCTTTTGATTTTTTCAAACAGAAGCATGTACATGAATCTGTTGATTGGAAAGGACACACCGGATTTTGCAAAGGATACGGTGTATCGTTTTATGAAAATGCTCCAGATTAACTGGATTCGTTTTACAACGATTCTTTCCAGCCGCATTATCAAAGATGCTATTGTTCCGCTAGATTCAGAAGATCGTGCTAATGTACTGATTATCGACGATTCCATGTTTGAACGTAACCGTTCAAAGAAAGTAGAACTTCTTGCAAAAGCATATGACCATGCAAAGCGCTGTTATAAATTTGGTTTTCGTATGCTTACATTAGGCTGGTCAGATGGAAGTACTTTCCTTCCTGTCAACAGTATCCTTCTCTCTACCGAAAACAAAAAGAACAGAATCAACGAAGCAAAGGAAATTGACAAAAGAACGGTCGGCTATAAGCGACGTATGCTTGCTGTCGAGAAAGGAACGATTGCCATGCTAGAACTTTTGAAATCAGCTAAAAAGGCTGATATTCCAGCTAAATACGTTCTTTTTGACAGCTGGTTTTCTTCTCCAAGCTCTCTTCATTCTGTCAAAGAAATCGGATATGATGTGATTGCAATGGTAAAGAAAACGCCCAAAATGTTCTTCCGGTATAACGGGGAAGATATGCCACTGACCACTATTTATAGCAAGAACAAGAAACGGCGTGGGCGTTCCAGATATCTGCTCTCCGTCAAGGTAGACGTTGTAAAGGATGGAAAAATCATTCCTGCAAAAGTGGTCTATGTCCGCAACAAGAACAAAAGAAACGAATATCTCTGCCTCATTTCCACAGACATAAGTCTGAGTGAAGACGAGATCATCCGCATTTATGGAAAACGCTGGGACATCGAGGTATTCTTCAAAGTCTGCAAGAGCTATCTAAATCTGAGCAAAGAATGCAGATCCATATCTTATGATGCAATGACTGCCCATACAGCAATTGTTTTTGCAAGATATATGATGCTTTCCCTGGAGAGTCGCGAGTCAAACGATCCCCGTTCCATGGGAGAACTCTTTTTATACTTTTCTGATGAGATGTCTGATATCACATGGATACAGGCTTTTCAAATGCTGCTTCAAATGTTCAGGACTCTGCTTGCGGATCAGATAGATATATCTGATGAAAAAATCGACGAGCTGGTAGATGCATTTATGGATGCAATACCTGCACTTTTAAAATCGAAATTGCAAGCGGCATAATTGACTGAACATTGACAATTGAATAGCTGCCAGGTATTGAATTTTCAAGGTGCATAGCTAAAATTTATGTGCGAAGTTTGAGTTTTATATATAAAGAATCTGCAATCTGTGCCAGAATTGAGGACAGGATCGTTGGAGTATTGTTGTTTTCAAAAGAGAATAATATGCTCTGCTTTTTGGCTGTTGACCCCATTTACCGCAGACAGCATATTGCAGAAAAGATGTTGACCTATATGCTCAGCCTTTCAGACTCAAAAAAGGATGTGGTTGTCACAACATATCGGGAAAGTGCCCCGGAAGGGATCGCCGCAAGAGCGTTCTATAAGCATTTAGGGTTTGTAGAGGGAAAGCTGACGGAGGAATTTGGAAGTCCTGTTCAGGAATTTGTTTTGAAACGATAATTGCGGTGAAGCAGAAATGGAGAATCGTTTTATGGCGAACATTATTACACTCTGCCGAATGATAGGCAGTGTCATCCTGCTGTTTTTACCGATATTTTCACAATGGTTTTATGGGATGTATATTTTGTGTGGGTTTACTGATATGGTAGATGGTATCGTTGCCAGAAAGACGAATACAGTCAGCGAATTTGGCGCAAAACTTGATTCTGGAGCAGATATTTTGTTTGCTGCAGTTGCTATATTCAAGTTGCTTCCGGTTTTAGAACTGCCAAAAGGTATCTTGATTTGGGTTTGCCTGATAGCGGTTATCAAGATCATCAATGTTATTTCGGGCTTTGTGACACGGCATAAATTCATAGCCGTCCATTCTGTTTTGAATAAAGTAACAGGGATGCTTCTGTTTCTACTGCCTTTGTCACTGACCTTGGTGAACACCCGATGCAGTGCTTATATAATTTGTACTATCGCCATGATTGCGGCTATTCAGGAGGGATATATTGTCAGAACGCAAATTGCATCGAAAAGAAAATGTAACGGATAATCTGTCGAAAGGCTTGATTATAAATATTTTTTAAGGAGAACTGCTGTTTGAAGAAAAACAACACCTTGGAGATTGTAGGCTGACCGGGAGGTTTGCCGACACGATCCCGCAAATCTCCCAGCATTGCAGTCAACAATCATCAGGAGGATAAAATAATGAATAAAAATGACTATACCATTCGCTTGGAAAGAAAAGACGATCACGCAGAAGTGGAAAACCTTGTACGGGAAGCCTTCTGGAACGTATACCGCCCCGGCTGTCTGGAGCATTACGTTATCCATCAGCTGCGTTCTGATCCGGCCTTTGTGCAGGAACTGGACTTCGTCATGGAGCAAAACGGGAACATCATCGGGCAGAATATTTTTGTTCGGGCGGTCATCACAGCCGATGACGGCAGAGAAATTCCAATTCTAACCATGGGGCCAATCTGTATCACACCGGAATTGAAACGCCAGGGCTACGGAAAGATTTTGCTGGACTATTCTCTGGCAAAAGCCGCAGCACTGGGCTACGGATCCGTATGCTTCGAGGGCAACATTGACTTCTATGGCAAAAGTGGGTTTTCCTATGCCAGTAAATTCGGCATTCGCTATCACGGACTGCCGGAGGGAGAGGATGCATCCTTTTTCCTGTGCAAGGAACTGATTCCAGAATATCTGAACGGCGTGACGGGAGAATATGCCACGCCGCAGGGATACTTTGTAGATGAAGCCGAGGCAGAGGAATTTGACAAGTCATTTCCACACAAGAAAAAGTTGAAACTTCCTGGTCAGCTTTTCTAACCCAAGCAAAAATCAGGGGCAATGCGTCTGCGTGGTGCATTGCCCTTGGGCATCTGAAAAATTGACACAAACTACCGAAAAGACAGCCTATTTAAAAATAAGCCGGACTGGTAGAATGAAGATATAAAACAGGAAGGAAGGCTTATGATGAATCCAAGACTATATAAATCCAATGAAAACAAGATGATAGAAGGAGTCTGTGGCGGTATTGCGGAGTTTTTTGGCATTGACCCTACACTGGTACGGCTGGGTTGGGTACTGTTTTGTATCTTAGGCGGCAGTGGTATTTTGGCATATATCATCGCTGCCATTATCATCCCCTGCAGTCCGAAGTATTGAAAAAAGAGCAACGGGAGGTTTCATAAATGATATTGATCATTGATACAATGAGTGATGGAAAAGGAAAACAGGTAGAAAAGGTACTTTGCGAAGAAGGACGGCAAAGTGAGGTTGAGTATATTGATACAACCGGGATGAATATTTCGCATTGCCTGGGCTGCAATTACTGTTGGTTAAAAACACCAGGTCAGTGTGTGATAAAGGATGATTACGAAGCAATTTTGAAAAGAATGTCAAAAGCCGATCAGGTGTGGCTTCTCAGTGATACAAAATTTGGATTTGTTACTTACAAGACCAAAAACATCGTGGACAGAGTGATGCCACTTGTCACTATGAATCTTCATTTTATCGGAAAGCAAATGAGACATGTTTTACGGTATAAAAAGAATCCGAATTGGGGTGTGATCTATTCAGGAGAAGGAGATCCGGAATATCTGAATCGCTGGTGTGAAAGGGTTGCAATTAATTTTGATGGAAAATCCCTTGGTGCATATAGTATGGAACAGTTAAAGGAGGCAATCTCATGCATGCAGTAATCATTAATGGAAGTCCAAGGGCTGAAAAATATAGTAATACAGAGAAAATTATTGATGCCTTTGCCAAAGGGATGGAAGAAGCGGGTGCAAGTTTTGAACGATATGCAATTTCAGATCGAAATTGTTGGGATAATGCAAGGGTAGCATATATCAATAACAAAGAGATTCTCATTGCGCTGCCTTTGTATGTGGAAAATATACCAGGTCTTCTGTTGGAGTTTTTGGAAACTCTTCCGAAAAAGGATGAGAATACCAGATTATCATTCATTTTGCAGAGTGGCTTTGCTGAGGCAAGCCAGCTCAGATGTGGGGAGGAATTCCTCGAAAAACTTCAAAAGTATCTTGGAGTATCTTATGGAGGCACTCTTGTGAAGGGAGATAATTTTGGAATTCGATTTTCCGGGAAAGCAGAAATGGAGAAGATGACAGGGCCATACCAGGAAATGGGAAAGGTGTTTGTAAAGGAAAATGGATTCTTTTCTGAAGAAGCCAGTAGTTTTTCCGGCCCGGAATATTTTTCTTTACCGATCAGAATATTTCTTCAGTTTTTATTCAAGACAGTGGGAAAGAAGCGATTTGTGAAGGTTGCAAAAGAATGGGGATGCAAGGTTCCGATTGACTATCGGCCATGGGCATAATTGTGAGGAGGTTATGAGTCATGAAGAAAAAGGAACTGTGTGTCAAAACAAAAAGAATGATAATACAGCCGATGTCTGATGAAGAAATTGAAAATCTGATTGGAGCATCAGATTCTGATGAGTTGTGCACCGCTTATGGTGAAATGTTGTCATGGTGCAAACGTGACCCTGAAAACAGGATATGGTATGCGCCATGGAAGATGATGTTGAAAGAGAATCATACATACATTGGTGATCTGGGTTTTAAGGGACCAGACAAAGATCATGCTGTTGAAATTGGATATGGTATTCTTCCGAATCAAGAAGGAAAAGGGTATACCACAGAAGCAGTTCAGGCCATGACCCAGTGGGCTTTTTACAATAGTGATGTTGTATTTATCGAAGCGGAGACTGAACCGGAAAACAGAGCTTCTCAGAGCATTCTCGAGAAATGTGGATTTGTTCCTGATGGAGAAGTTCAGGAAGGTCCGCGTTTTGTTTTGGAAAAGCCGCTTGCAAACTGGATGTCGATTTATATGCTTTTTGGAATCAGTATTGGTACTTCTCTCGGTACATCTTTTGGAAATGTCGGAATCGGCGTATCTTTGGGACTTTGTTTTGGATTAAGCATTGGAGCTGCTCTTGATTCCAAGGTAAAAAAAGACCGCAAAAAACTTCTGGAACAACGAGAAATCAGTAAACATCTTGAAAACTAAAAGTAGACTATCTGGATTCTCTTCAGGGAACCGAGAAAGATTTGTCAAAGACTTTAAAGAACATGAAAGTAAACGTAGCTCTTGCTAAACCAAACAAGGTGAAAGGTAGATTATTATTATGAACGTAAAATATGAAAAGAAAAACGCAATGACTTTCATTGGATATCATACAGAAATTCTTCCAGAGGAAGGATATCAGAAATGCCCGGAATTCTGGGATAAAGAATATGCTGCAAGGTATGCAAGACTTTGGCAGACGATGAAGCCTGAAACAGAAGTTGAAAAAGCTATTCTGGAAAACGGAATCGGTATGTTTGCTATCTGCGCAGAGGCAAAAAAAGGATTTGAGTACTGGATTGCGGGGCTGTATCAAGGGGGAGATGTACCGGAAGGATTAGAATTGTTTTCTTTCTCTGCCAGTGAGTGGGCAGTGTTCACAGCAAAGGGGCCGATGCCGGAATCTCTTCAGACTTTAAATACCACTGTATGGCAGGAATGGTTTCCTAATGAAGGGATGAAATATCGAGCGAATGGTTCAGCGACTCTTGAGGTATATTCTGCAGGCAATCCTCAGTCTCCAGATTATGAATGCGGAATTTGGGTTCCGATCCATAGGATGGACAATAGTGAGTGTGATACAGCTGAAGTTGTTTCAACTATGACACTTACGGGAATTCTTTAAGTGTATGAATTTGGTTAGAAAAAAGAATTATTCAATCGATATTTTATGGAGGTAACTATGGCTTTTGATTTTAAGAAAGAATACAAAGAATTTTATATGCCTAAGAATAAACCAGAGATCTTAACTGTTCCTAAAGCAAATTATATTGCAGTCAGTGGAAAAGGCAATCCAAACGAAGAGGGTGGGGCATATCAACAAGCAATCAGTGTGTTATATGCTGTTGCATACACACTGAAAATGAGTTATAAAATGGATTATAAAATTGAAGGATTTTTTGAATATGTAGTTCCACCGCTTGAGGGCTTCTGGTGGCAGGACGACATAGATGGTATAGACTATACGGATAAAGCTTCATTCAATTGGATTTCTGTTATCCGTTTGCCTGATTTTATAACTCAAAAAGACTTTGAATGGGCAGTTGAAACAGCAACGAAAAAGAAAAAGTTAGATTGTTCATCGGCAGAGCTTATGACAATTGATGAAGGACTATGCGTTCAAATAATGCACTTGGGTTCATTTGATGATGAACCAGCTACTGTTGCTTTAATGGATGAATATCTGGATAAAAACGGATATGTTAATGACATAACGAAAACAAGATTGCACCATGAGATTTATCTATCTGATGCAAGAAAGGTTGCACCTGAAAAGTGGAAAACTGTCATTAGGCATCCGATAAAAAAGATTTAGACAACTTCCCATTTGCAGATTTGCATCATTTTGTTAACTGTTGATGAAAGAGAATCATTATGAAAAAAATTGGTTTAGTTGGTGGAACAGGTCCTGAATCCACTCTAATGTATTATAAGGAATTAAATACTAAAATTGATCATTTGACAAACGGAAATACAATGCCAGACATTGTTATAGAAAGTGTAAATTTCAGAAAAGCATGGGAATATGTATCATCCGGAAATTATGATAAACTGGGAGGATATCTTTCTGAAAAGGTTAATTTATTAAAGTTGGCAGGAGCAGAAATTATTGCATTGACTGCTGGAACAATGCACATAGTATTTGATGATATCGAAAAAAGGACCAATGTATCATTGATTAGTATTCCCCAGGCAGTGTGTGAAGAAGCTTTAAAAAGAAAATATAAAAAAGTTGGATTGCTGGGAACTATTTTTACAATGGAACAAAATTATATGAAAAAAGATTTTGTTGAAGCTGGCATAGAGATCATGGTTCCAAGTAAAGAGGATAGAGAATTAGTAGCAAAGAGAATTTTTGAGGAACTGGAATTCGGTATAGTAAAAGACACTACATTACAGGAATTTAATGCGATTATTCATAAAATGCAAAATGATTATAGAATTGAAGCTGTTATTTTAGGATGTACTGAATTACCATTATTATTGAACAATGAAAACTGTGTTCTTCCTTGTATGGATAGCGTAGAAATTCATATCAATAAATTGATTCGTTTGGCAAATATGAATAGCTAAAATTTCGATTTTCGAATACTGTAAATCAGTATATATTGGACAGAAGAGCCAACTGACAGGTAAATCCATCCGAAATGTCATCATCGCACGAATTAAGAAGCGTTAAAATACTTACGCCTCTATAATAGCTAGTATCAAAGCTATTGTGAGGTGTAAGAATGGATACGAAACAAATCAAAGAAAACAAGATGAAGATGATACTGGGTTTTTCCATCCCAAGTATCATTGCTATGTTATTGCAAACAGTAATAACCATAACGGATGGATTTTTTACAGGAAACTATGTAGGACAGGAAGCTCTGGGGGCAATTAATCTGGGGCTTCCGATCCTTTACTTTTTTCTTGGAGCAGGGCTCTGTGTTGGCGTAGGAGGTTCTGTCATCAGTGGCAGGCTTCTTGGATCAAAGGAAAGAAGTAAATCATCGGAAGTATTTTCTCAGACGGTCGCAACAGCAATCATTGTTTGCGTGATCATCTCGATTGCTGCATGGATGCTCTTTTCTCCAATTCTTCGTGTGCTGAAAGCAGATGGTGATTTGTCAGTATATTTCACAGAATATTACAAAATCATGCTGTTTACATATCCGCTTATGGTACTTGGAACCATTTTCGGAATGTTCATCCGTGCAGATGGGAAACCGCAGATTTGCATGGTTGTAAGCGTTGCCGGATGTATTCTGAATGGTATTTTTGATTATTATTTTGTGGCAGTTATGAATATGGGAGTTCAGGGAAGTGCCATAGGATCGCTATTGGTTCAGATACTGACTGTATTGGCACAGATCTTCTATTTCCTGAGGAGGAATGTGGGGATCCGGTTCAAAAGATTTTCTTTTGATAAGTCAGTGAACAGAGAAATCTTTCTGAATGGTTCTTCTGAGTTTATTGGTGAAATGGCCAGTGCGATATCCATGTTTGTATTCAATTATGTATTGATGAAATATGTTGGCTCTGAGGGGGTTGCGGCTTTTACCATTCTTGGATTTGTCGTGTATGGGTTCAGTACGATCTGTATTGGTTTTGGACAGGGGATTGTTCCGCTGATCAGCATATGCTGGGGTGCGAAAGAGACAGATACTGCCATCGATATACGGAAAGACACAAATAAAATTCTGTTTCCTCTCGGTGCATTGATCGCTTTTGTGTTCTTCTTTGTTGGTAAGGACTATGCGGCTATGTTTGGATGTAGTGATGAAGTGGTCGATATGGTTGCCTCCGGATTCCGAATCTATGCCATTACATTCCTTGTTATGGGGTATGATGTGATAAATTCCATGTACTTTACAAGTTGTGGGGATGCAAAATCTTCGGCAATCCTTTCGTCACTGAGAGGCATTGTTCTTTTGATCGCATTTACATTGATTCTGCCGCCAATCTTTGGAATGACAGGCGTGTGGCTTGCTGCCCCATGTTCAGAAATGCTGACAGCAATCGTTTCTGTGCTTCTGATTAAGAAACAGGCAAAAATGTTGGAGAAAGGCGAATAGGATGGATGATAAAGAAAGAGGAACAATACGTAGGGCTGTAATCAATGAAGCGATTAATTACATATTCGATCATATCGATGAGGATATCACTGTCGATGATGTTGCCAGACACTGTGCCTATTCCAAATACCATCTGACACGCATGTTTAAGGAAGATATGGATGAGGCGTTATACCAGTTCATCAAGCGCATTCGTTTGGAGAGGAGTGCCTGGTGTCTGAAAGTGGAAAAAGAAAAAAGCATTACAGAAATTGGTGGAAGATATGGGTATTCTTCATCAAACTTTGCGACTGCTTTCAAGAAGCATATGGCTGTCACTCCTGCAGATTTTCGAAAAGTCAGTGAACAGAGGGTAGAACAAAGTTCTTTTTCTCATGGTTTGACCCTGGATGATCTGGATGATGCAGGCAGACTGATTACTATTGAAAACCTGGAAGGTTTCACGGTTATTTACGAAAGGAAGAAGGGAAACTATCACGATTTGCCGAATGAGTGGTGTCTTTTTTTGGATAAGTACAGGCATCTGGCTTCGGAAAATACTCTATATATGGAATGTACTATCGATGATCCTTCCATTACAGACCATAATCAGTGTATGTATGAACTGTGTCAGACGATTTCTACAGATCATCCGGCACTGAAAGAAAACAAGGATCTGTTGGTGCGGGAATTTGAGGGTGGAAAATACGCAGTTTACCATTTCAAAGGAGTTCCGCAGTTCCTATTTATGGTGTATCAGGAGATATTCTGCAGATGGCTTTCCAAGACAGGAAATCAGCTGGATGACAGGCCAATCTTTGATATCTATCGAAAGATAGGAGAAGATGGCTATATGAATATAGACATCTGTTTCCCATTAAAATGACTCTATAGAACAGAACGGAATAATTTGGTATTGACTCTCACGTAACGTAACCGTTTATGATGGATGCGAAAGGAGGAAAAATGAAGACAGTAAAAGAGGTATCCAGAATAACCGGTGTAAGTATAAGGACGTTGAGATATTATGATGAAATCGGTTTGCTGAAACCAACGGAATTAACAGAGACCGGTTATCGGCTTTATGACAGCAAAGCGTTAGAAAAGCTGCAGGAAATCCTGTTCTTTAGAGAACTGGAAATACCATTGATGGATATTAAGAATATCATGGATACTCCGAATTATGATAAAGAACAGATTTTAAGAACGCAGAAGCTTTTGCTGGAACAGAAGCGAAATCGGTTAAACGGGATTATTGAGCTGATCACGGATGTAATGAAGGGAGTTAATACGATGAGTTTTGAAGCATTTAGTCATGAGGAAGTGCAGAAAATTGTAAATCATACGTTAGAATGTATGTCGAAAGAAAAGATTGATGAACAGGTGCAGAAGTTTGGAAGTCTGGAAAAATATAAAGAACACTTATCATCCGGCTTTGCCAATGAACAGGCTATGACGGACTTAATGAAGTGGTATGGAAGCAAAGAAAAGGCAATGGAAGCTATCATGCAGTCAACCGGTGATGCGGAAGAAGTAAATCAGGAACAGGATGAAAATACCAGAATTTACAAACTGTTTATGGCGGCCAAAGAATGCGGCAGCATGGATATGGAACGGTCTGCTGTAGAGCTTCTTGCGGAAAATTACAAAAAGATGTTTGCCCTTGATAATGCGAGAAATATTTTATTAGATTTGGCGAAAGAATATCTGCAGAATGAAAAACTGGCGGAGGTTACCGACAGTCAGTTTGGAATCGGCTGTTCAGAATATGTTGCAAATGCCATTAAACGTTACTATGGAGCATAATAGGATAAAAAAGTAAATTGAAAGATGGCTGTGTATCTGTCTTATGCCACCTTCAAGTGGCACTGGACGAACTTCTCGTTTTCGACAAGTTACCATAAGTTGAGCGCAATCTCGAATCAGTAATTGATACAAGGAGAATATTTATGTGTACAAGCATTATTTCAAATAGAAAAAAGACAATTGTTGGATGGAATCTGGATATATTGGGCATGGATTATAGAATTACCGAGGGCGATGCAGGCGTATTTATAGAAATTAACGATGAAAAGGAAGGCTGGTTACCACTATTTGGAGCGAATAACAGAGGTGATTTCGTTGGTATGCCAACCTGTTGGCCATTTGATGAGCGAAGTAACCCAAATGAAAATGGAAATAATGTAATCATACTTGATGTTGATTTGCTTATGCAAAATAAAACATTGCATGAAATACGGGAGATCGCAGATAAAGGATTCGTGTTCAGTATTCCGGGAGTGACTTTCATGTCTTCTCTTTCTGACAAAGAAGGAAATGTGCTTCAGATTGTACCCGGACAAGGCAGCCGATATTTAAAAAAACCAAAGTATCAAGTGATGACTAATTTCTCTCCATTCAAAATGGATGCGGAGTATCATCCATGGATGGGGCTTGATCGATACGAAACTGCAATGTCCATGCTGGGAGATACAAAAGATGACTTTGACGTAGAAGATTGTTTCAAGATTTTGAAAGCGGTCTCACAGCAGGTTTGTCCAACCGTTGTATCTATGGTCTTTGATGTAACAGATATGATCGTATATTGGTGTGAAAACTGCCAGTGGGATAAGATTCAAAAGAGGTACTTTTAATGATATACGAAATAAAAGATATGTCAAAAGTGAAAAGTCTTTTTGAGGGCTGGCAGGAAACGTTAATATATTCTTGCCTTCAAAATGTAATGGGGAAAATCTATGTAACAGATTTGGAAAATCCCAGATCTGCATTCGCTTTTGTTGGATGCTTTGGCTTCTACGCCGGAGAACCAGATAGAGAACTCATTATGAATAAACCGGAAGGTTTTGTAAAGAAGACATTTAGCAACCATTGTATGTTCTGCACTTATATTAAGCTGTTTAGAGGAAGGGCTTTATCCAAGTTGGGATGCACAAAATATGAATTCTGTTCGTTTGGCAGAAAAGCTTGGTTATGAATTTGACCATGAGTATGTGGCTTATGAAGTTACAGGAGATGCAAGTCCACATGAAACTATAATTGATGCTATTTAGGTTATCATATATTTGCTGACGGTTAATAAAATTGAAAATAACTTAATGATTGTTCAATTGTGTATCCAGTGAAATATTGTTATGATTTATTTACAAAAGCTTTTGAATTTCATTTAGGAGATACTGGAAATGAATATAGGAAATGTTATCAGAAAGTATAGAAAAGAAGCAGGATTGACGCAGGAAGAGATGGCGAACAGATTAGGTGTAACGACGCCGGCAGTGAATAAATGGGAGAATGGAAATTCAAAACCGGATATAGAATTACTGGCTCCGATTGCCAGATTACTTCACATTTCACTGGATACCTTATTGTCCTTTCGCGAAGATCTTACACCTGCTGAAATCGGGGAAATTGTTAAGCAAATGGATCGCATGTTTGAGGTCGAAGAATTTGATACAGTGTATGAATGGGCCTTAAAAAAAGTAAAAGAGTATCCAGGCTGTAATCTGCTGATCTGGCAAATTGCAGTGATTCTTGATGCGAGGAGAATGCTTGAGAATTGCGTAGAACCTGAGAAATATGATAAACAGATCAATGCGTGGTATGAGATAGCTTTGAAAGATGAAAATGAAGAAATCAGGCATCGTGCGGCGGACTCTCTGTTTGGATTTTATTTGAGAAAGAAGGAATACGCGAAAGCAGAATCGTATTTGCAGTATTTTTCAGATTATGATCCAATGAAAAAAATACATCAGGGAAGCTTGTATAAAGATCAGGGGAAAACAGAAGAAGCGTATAAGATATTTGAAAGTGTGTTATTCTCGGAGTATCAGACGTTGAATTTCTCATTTTCTTTTATATTGAACCTGGCGATTGAAGAAAATGATATGGAAAGTGCACGGATTCTGTCAGAGAAAATGAGTGCGATGGCCGGAATCTTTGATATGGGAAAATATAATGAGTGTTCGGCAATGCTGGAAGTGATGTGTGCGGAAAAAAATGTAGAAGGTACATATCGAATCGTGGAACAGTTACTGCAAAATGTAGATCGGTTAGGTGATTTTCAGAAATCAATGCTGTTCAGACATATGAAATTCAAAGAGACTGATTCTTCGTATTATCAGGAGATAAAAGAAAGGCTGATAGAAGAATTCCGAGAGAGTGAGGAGTTTGGATATATGAATGAACATGAAGGATGGAAAGCGTTGATGCAATGATATAGATTCATGAAAATGAATAAGACAAAGGAGTATATATGTATCGATTACTGATTGTTGAAGATGACAGAGGAATTGCAGAGGCAATCAAAGCGCAGGCAGAGATGTGGGGGATGCAGGCTCATCTGATCACAAATTTCCGCAATGTTATGGCGGAGTTTGTGGAAGCGGAACCGCATATTGTTCTGCTTGATATTTCACTGCCTTTTTTCAATGGGTATCACTGGTGCAGTGAGATCCGAAAAGTTTCGAAGGTGCCGATCATATTCATTTCCTCTGCGTCAGACAATATGAATATGATCATGGCAATGAATATGGGAGCGGACGATTTTATCGCGAAACCATTTGACCAGAGCCTGCTCATGGCAAAGCTTCAGGCATTGCTTCGAAGAACGTATGATTTTGCATCTTCTGTCCCGGTGCTGGAGCACAGGGGTGCACTCCTTCATACAGGAGATCAGAGTCTTGTATATGAAAATGAGAAGATATCTCTTTCAAAGAATGAATATCGTATCCTTCTTGTCCTGATGAAAAATAAGGGAAGAGTAGTCAGCCGGGAGAAGCTGATGGAGCAACTTTGGGAAACGGATTGTTTTGTGGATGAAAATACACTTTCTGTAAATGTAAACAGACTGAGGAAGCGTCTGGAATCCGCAGGACTTCGTGATTTTATCAGGACAAAGTTTGGGGTAGGGTATCTGATCGAGGATTGAGGTGCGGCAGATGAAGTTGTGGATGAAGTACGTAAAGCAGAGGCGAAGAGGAATTCTGGCGGGAGGGATCTTCGTGGTTATTTTTGTGATTTCCTTTGTTTTGTATCGATTGCCTGTAAAGGCTGTTTGTTATCCTGCCGCTCTGTGTTTTTTTCTTGCGATTCTTTTTATCATTCTGGATTTTCGGAGAGTGAAGAGAAGACATGAGTTCCTGACAGGCATGAGGGAGCTTACAGATATACTTACGGAAACATTGCCGGCTGTAGACGGAGTGGAAGATGAGGATTATCAGGCAATCATCCGCATGTTTCAAAAAAAGCACACACAGGCGGTTTCTTACAATCAGCAGACATACTCCGAAATGGTGGATTACTATACGATATGGGCGCATCAGATCAATACACCGATTGCTTCCATGAGACTTACGCTTCAGAATGAGGATACATCTGTGTCAAGGAAGCTTTCCAATGATCTGTTTCGCATTGAACAGTACGTGGAAATGGTACTGACATTCTTGAGGCTGAATTCGAAAAGTACAGATTATGTGATCAGAGAGTATGATCTGGATGCCATCATCAGGCAGTCTGTCAAGAAGTTTGCAGGAGAATTTATCAGCAGAAGATTAAGTCTGATCTATGAACCCCTCCATGTTACAGTGCTCACAGATGAAAAATGGCTGTCTTTTGTGATTGAGCAGGTATTGTCCAATGCCCTGAAGTACACTCCTTCCGGAAGTGTTTCCATCACGATGGAGGCTGAGAACAGACTTTGCATCCGTGATACAGGAATCGGTATTGCGGCGGAAGATCTGCCACGCATTTTTGAACATGGATACACGGGATACAATGGAAGGACGGATAAAAAGGCAAGCGGGATCGGTCTGTATTTGTGTAAACGGATCTGTGAAAGACTCGGTCATGGGATCGAAGCGAAGTCTAAGATTGACGAGGGAACATGCATCATCATCGATCTTTCCCGTGAATATCTGGAAGTAGAATGAGTTCTTACACAATTGTAAGATTTGAAGGGAGATTTGTAAGCCGATTCGATGGCGATACGAATCTCTTTTTCCATATAATAAAGACAGAAATCACGAAGGAGGTTTTTGTTATGAATATATTGAATGTAAAAGGAGTACAGAAGATATATTCCAGCCGTTTTGGCGGAAATAAAGTGGAAGCACTAAAGGATGTATCCTTTTCTGTAGAGCAGGGAGAATATGTCGCGATCATGGGAGAATCCGGCTCCGGAAAAACAACGCTGTTAAATATTCTGGCGGCGTTAGACAAACCTACATCCGGTACTGTGGAGCTTGACGGGAAAAATCTTTCCGGCATCAAAGAGTCTCAGATCGCTGCTTTTCGACGGGATAATCTGGGGTTTGTTTTTCAGGAGTTCAATCTTCTTGATACATTTACTCTGGAAGATAATATTTATCTGCCGCTTGTATTGGCAGGAAGACCGCATGCGGAAATGCAGAGCCGGTTAATGCCTGTTGCGAAAAAACTTGGAATCACCGATTTGCTTAAGAAATATCCATATGAAGTATCTGGTGGACAAAAACAAAGGGCTGCAGTTGCAAGGGCGCTGATCACGAATCCGAAAATCATTCTTGCGGATGAGCCGACGGGTGCGCTCGACTCAAAAGCGACCGATGAACTGCTTCGTCTGTTTGGAGAGATCAATCAGACCGGACAGACGATCCTGATGGTGACGCATTCGGTAAAGGCAGCCAGTCATGCGTCCCGCGTACTTTTTATCAAAGATGGAGAAGTCTTTCATCAGATTTACCAGGGTGATCACACCAACGAACAGCTGTATCAGATGATATCGGATACACTGACCATACTTGCGACAGGTGGTGACAGACGATGAAGACAGGTTTTTATCCAAGATTAGCCTGGGACGGGATCCGGAAAAATAAACGATTTTATCTTCCTTACATCCTAACGTGTGCGGGAATGGTTATGATGTTCTATATTATCCATCATCTGGCTGCGATGCCGGCACTGGACAGTATGGCGGGCGGTGCAACGACAAAAATGACGCTGGGGTTTGGTGTCTGGGTCATCGCTGTATTTGCTCTTATCTTCCTGACCTATACGAATTCATTTTTGATGCGGCGCAGACAAAAGGAGTTTGGTCTCTATAACATTCTGGGTATGGGAAAGAAAAATCTGGGGCTTGTATATATATGGGAAACAATGATGGTATTTGCAATTTCCATGACTTCAGGTCTCGTATGTGGGATAGCGCTGTCAAAGATGGCAGAACTTGGTCTTGTTCACATGTTGTACGGAGAGATTACGTACGATTTTACGATCAGCACGGAAGTGCTTTTTGATACGTTTCTTGTCTTTGGCATTATTTTTGCCTTCCTGTTTCTGAAAGGGATGTTTACGCTCTGGCGTCTCAACGCAATATCACTGATTAAAAGTGAGAATACCGGTGAGAAACCTCCGCGTGCAAATTATCTTCTCGGGATTGGCGGGATTCTGATTCTTGCGGCCGCATATTATATTGCCGTTTCCATTGAGAGCCCGCTATTGGCACTCAGCTGGTTTATGATTGCTGTTATCATGGTCATCATTGCGACCTACATGCTGTTTATTGTCGGCTCTGTCATGATGTGCAGAATCCTGCAGAAAAATAAGAAATACTATTATCAGAAAAAGCATTTCGTTGCGGTTTCATCGATGGTGTACCGGATGAAACGTAATGGGGCAGGGCTTGCATCGATCTGCATCTTAAGTACGATGGTACTGGTAATGATGCTTGGGTCAGGAAGTCTGTATTTCGGTGCGGAAGACAGCCTGAAAACCAGATATCCGGGAGAAATTTCTGCATCAGCGGAATTTGTCCCGTTTGAAGAAGACCATGTGGATCTGTCAGAGAAAAAGGATCATCTTCTTGCCGCAATCCATCAGGTACTGGATGAATCAGGTGTTATCCCTCAAAATGAAGAGTGCTATGTGAGTGCAAGTGTCACAGGGATGCTTGCCGATGGAACATTTACTGCCAATCCGGAGATGGTAAACAGTGCGAAGGTCAATACGATGAAGAATGTCGCACAGGTTTATTTTGTGCCTTTGAACGAATACAATGCTTGTATGAGTGCTGATGAAACACTGGGAGAGGGAGAAGTTCTGATTCACTGTGTCCGTCGAAACTATGACGATCCGCAGATCCGTCTGTCAGACGGAACGGTACTGACTGTGAAAAAACAGGTGGAGAAGATCATGGGAAGCGGCGATGCCGCAATGGATATCATCCCATCCGTATTTGTAGTTGTGAATGATCTGGAAGCGATTTCGGACTCCGTCAATTCTGAATTCACCAATCCGGATTATTTTATCCGTTCAGAGCTTCGTTGCGGATTTGATACCGGGTTAGAGGCAGAAGAACAGATCAGACTGGCAGAAGAAATCCATACTTGTCTGAGTGAAATGAATGCTGAAGGTGAAGGTGGATTTTATTCCTACAATGTAGAATGCCGCGAGGAAGAACGTGCAGATTTCTATGGTACATTCGGAGGAATCTTTTATTTGGGAATCATCTTGTCGATTGTATTTATCCTTGCAACAGTGCTGATCATTTATTTTAAGCAGGTAACAGAAGGATATGAAGATGAGAGCCGCTTTGCCATCATGCAGAAGGTCGGAATGACGAAAAAGGATATTCGAAAGAGTATCAACTCGCAGATGCTGACAGTATTTTTGATTCCTCTTGCAGGTGCTGTCCTGCATGTGTGCTTTACATTCGCGATGGTACAAGAGCTTCTCGCCCTGTTTAACCTGCGCAATGTATCGCTGATGATTTTGATCATGGCAATCACAGTCCTGATATTTGGCGTTTTTTACGGAATTGTTTATAAAGTGACATCCAATGCCTACTATAATATTGTCAGTGGAAAACAGTAAGAAGGATTGAGTCTGAATGTGAAGAGCTGTTTGACAGATATGATCGAATCATGTACAATGCAAGTGAACACTTGCGTATGGAGATGGAATAAATGTACGATGAAACGCAGTTAAAAATCATTGATGCAACAATGACTCTTATCATAGAAAAGGGTTATTCTGGAGCAACCACGAAAAACATTGCAAAATTAGCAGGGGTCAACGAAAGTACCATTTTCAGGCGATTTGACGGAAAAAAAGAGATCGTGACAGCTGCGATGGAATTGCCAAAATGGAATCCGGGTTTATCGGAGAGTGATTTCGTTTCGCATGGGAATCTGGAAGAAGATCTGCTCTCTTTTTCCAGGGTTTATATGAGTAAGGTGACTCCACAGATGGTCAGAGTATCCATTGGTCTTCGATCGGCAGAGCTTGAGGGAGCAGCACTTCCCGGGATCATGAAAGTACCGATGGTTTTTAAAAATGTATTGGTGAATTACTTTACGCAAATGATAGCCGATGGAAAAATGCGGGACTGTGATGTTGAAAGCGTTTCATTACAGTTTATAGCCATGAATTTTGGTTTTGTTTTTCTGGATGCCTCGTTTGGTGATAAGTTGGTTGATGTCTCCAAAGAGGAGTATATCAGGAACAGCGTCTGTGTATTTGTTTCAGGAATCAGCAAACTGAATCATTGATTTAAACGTGCCGTAAAAGCAGGCACGTTTAAAAATAGCTTATATGCAAGTGAACACTTGCAATGGAAAGGAGAAGAATATGAACGTAAAGCAGATAAAGATTGACTTTCATGTCACACCGGAAATTAAACGATATGTGTATGTATACCTGATTGAGACGGAGGATGGGTGTGCGCTTGTTGATTCCGGCGTTGCGGGTAGTGAGGAAATCATCGAAAAAGCCATGTTGGAAAATGGACATCAGCCATCTGAAATCAAAGCTGTCTTTTTGACACATGCTCATCCGGATCATATTGGTACTGCAAATTATTTCCGGGAAAAATACGGGGCAGAGATCTATGCGAGTGAAGGGGAACGTGCATGGATCGAGGATATTGATCTGCAGTTTGCAGAACGTCCGATACCGAATTTTTATCATCTTGCAGGACAATCCACGAGAGTAGACCATGTTGTGAAAGATGGGGATAAAGTATATCTGACAGACGGAACCTGTATTGAAGTAATCGGAACTCCGGGACACTCTGCTGATGAAGTATCTTATCGCATAGAAGATGTGGTTTTTATAGGAGATACTGTACCGGTCAGGGGAGATATTCCGATCTTCATTCATTTAGAAAATACGTTACATTCTCTGGAAATCTTGGAGAATCTGTCTGGCGTTGAAACTTTTTATCCTGCGTGGGACCAGGAGTATTCTTTCGAAATGATGAGAGAAAAAATTGCTGATGCCAGAGAAATCATACAGAAACTGGAACAAAATGTCCGTGCTGTTGGAACGGAAGTGGAGCTTTCGGCATTAGTCAGTCAGGTCTGTGATCGGCTTCATACACCAATGTGGAAAGAAAACCCGTTGTTTGCAAGAGCGATTGACTGTTGCAGAGGGAGAAAATGATTATGGAATGTTATTTTATGGTGGATACCTATATTGATGAGAAAAAAGGCAGAGGGATGTATGATGAATATATCAGAAAAGTGAAGCCGATTGTTGAAAGTTTTGGCGGAGAATATTTACTTCGAACAGAGAAAATCGTTTCCCTTCATCCTGAAAGAAGTCCACAGAGGGTAATTCTGATTAAATTCCCTTCCAGACAGGTCCTGGATGAGTGCTTTGCATCGGATTCTTACCAAAACATTATGCATGAGAGAAGAGACAGCGTTGATGCCCGGGCATTGATTGTGGAAGCGTCCGACTGAAAGAAAAATCTGTTGCTTTCTTGTTGATAATGCTACTCTACCCTTAAAGCATTTCTTTGTAAACAGCTATCTATATAATAGACACATTTGTATGAAAAACTTGCCTATAAGAAATGAACCTTCTTTTGTAAAATAGGAATAAAAGGGGGCTTATACTTATGATGACGATTGCAATAACAAGAAAACAATGGAATATTAATTGGCTGTGTTATCTGTTCCTAATCTTCATTACCGGTTGTTTTGTGGGATGGGTTTATGAGGAAGTTTTCTATTGGATCACGGAAGGGTTGCTCCGGAACCGGGGAATTCTGTACGGGCCGTGGTTACCTATCTATGGTATCGGTGCGCTGGGTATCTACTCCATGAAGCCCCTGAAAAAGAAACCGATTTTGCTGGTTTTCCTCTGTGCCGGGGTCACTGGGGTGGTGGAGTATATTATTGGATTTGCCGGAATCCATCTTTTTGGGATGAGACTTTGGGATTATCGGGGGCTTCGCTGGAATCTGGATGGGATCATATGCTTCCGCAGTGTGGTGAGCTTTGCTGTGATGGGATTGGTATTTCATTATTTGCTGGAACCGGCTGCGGAGCATATGGTTGGAAAGATGTCTCCTAAAATTG
The DNA here is from genome assembly GCA_030536755.1 of Eubacteriales bacterium. GTDB lineage: Bacteria > Bacillota > Clostridia > Lachnospirales > Lachnospiraceae > JALFVM01. Next base: position 94,382 of record JAUNPJ010000002.1, read on the forward strand.
TTTTGGGTATTTGCTTAACATTATTTTTCATATTTTCGGTGGACTGTATTCTGAGTGCAATGTTCCGAACACCAATTACATATTAGGGACAAAGGAATAGCAGAGGATTGCGATTATGAAGAAAGAAGATTAAGAGGAGGGAACACAATGAAGAGTGAAAAGAAGTTTGAGATAAAAAAACAGTTTTTGATTCCGGCATGTGTATTGGCGGTTACAGCAATTGGTTTTATTGTGTATGCTTTGGGACACCCGGAGTTGTCGTTTCCTTGGAGCCCACGGCTTACACATATCTTCTATGGACTGTATGCGGATATGGTGGTGCTTCTATTTGTTCTGGCGTTTTGGAAAAAAACAGATACCACATATATTTATATTGGAGCGGTTATTCTGGAACTTGGTGCTATTTATTTCCTGGTACAATCCATATTCACAGTGATACCAGATGGAGAATCCAACTGGTATCTGCCGGTGGCACTGACTTTGAATTGTATTGCCCTGTGCCTGAACACTGTTCAAAGGGCAAAAGAGAAAAAGGATGCAAGCTAAGACAGTTCGGAAAAACTCACTGGATTTTTTCAATGGTATAAGGAGATGTACATATGAACAGCGTTTTGAGAAAATGGGGGCTGTCAGACGCAAAAAATCTGGCGGTTACATTAAGCAATAAAAAAATACTTAACAATTTGCGGGATGGGTTGCCATTCCCTTATAGGCAACAGGATGCTACAGAATATATTTCAGCTATGCTGGCTGCTGACGAGAACAGTGTTTTTGCCTACGCTATCACCATTGATGACCGGGTAGTGGGAAGTATTGGCGCTTTCCGTCAGGAAAATATCCACCGTCAAACGGCGGAACTGGGATACTATCTGTCGGAGGAATACTGGGGTCAGGGCATCATGACCGATGCCATAAAGCAGCTTTGCAGAATTATTTTTGAAACCACTGACATTCTCCGTATCTATGCAGAACCATTCACCTACAACACTGGTTCTCGGCGGGCACTGGAGAAGGCAGGGTTTACATTTGAGGGTATCATGAAAAACAATGCTGCGAAAAACGGAAAGGTTCTGGATATGGCACTTTACAGTATGACCCGAAATATGGAGCCATACCCCATTCGCAGGTTGAGCAGCGAGGATATTCCGCAGGCACTGGAGCTGTGTTGGCGGGTATTTTTGGAGTTTGAAGCACCGGAGTATTCCCCAGAGGGTATTGCTGCATTCCGAGCCAGCCTTGATGACAAGGAGCGCACCCGGATGCTGAACTTTTATGGGGCTTTCGACGGGGATAAGCTGGTTGGAGTCTTGTGTATGAGAGAACCTCAGCATATAGCCGATTTCTTTGTGGATGCCGCCTATCACCGCCGTGGTATTGGCAGGAAGTTGTTTGATTCTATGCGGCAAGACTATGCCAAACAGGAGTTTACCGTACATTCTTCTCCTTATGCAGTGGAGTTTTACCGGCATCTGGGCTTTGAACCGACAGACTCAGAACAGGTCACGGATGGGCTTCGCTATACGCCCATGATATTTGGAATTAACAGAAGCGAAATCGTTTAGGGGGAAAATTACCATGAATTTTTTTTTCTGTCAAATCAGGCCGAGACAGAAATTCTACAATATGAACAAAATGGGGAAGAATCATGCTGCGGATGGAAACAGCATTACTTTTAGTGGTAGCCTTTGTCGCCTATATGTATTTCACGACTGAAAAGGAGAGGACAGCCTTGCACCGGACTTTTTCTTTGCTGCTGGTGTTTGTACTGGTGAATCTGTCTTTAGATGGTGCAACGGTATATACAGTCAATCATCTGGATGCCGTACCGGAGCTGTTTAACGATGTCCTACATCGGTTGTTTTTGGGCAGTATGGTGGTGGTGATTTTTTTGTTTTATCAATATATCGCCATTCTGGTGCAGGAAGAAACAGGGAGACCACGGTGTCTGGACTTGCCGGCGAGGGTTTTTCTGGCAGCTGCAGAGATGGGCAATTTCTTGTTGCCAATTTCCTACACGCGGACAGCAGAAGGCAATTATTCCTCGGGACCGTATATGCTGGTTCCTTACGCTGCGGTGGCATTTTACCTGCTGCTCTGTGCCGGGCTTCTGGCTGCAAATTGGCGGCAAATCGACCAAAAGAAAAAATCTGCCATCGGAATTGCGCTGGTAATCGAATTTGTGATTTGCCTTTTACAAGGGTTGCATCATACTTGGCTCATCAGCGGTATGGGTATCACTTTGATGACGCTTTCTTTCTACCTGACCTTGGAAAATCCGGAGGCACTCCGCGCTGAGCTTGTGGAACAGAAGATGTCCATGTTGTATCTGAAGAGTCAGGTCAATCCCCATTTTCTCTATAACACGTTGGACACGATCCGGATTCAGGCACAATTAAACGGAGATAAAAAGGTTGCCGATCTGCTCATGCGTCTAGTGGATTTCTTCCGTCTCAGCGTGAAGGTGGACCGATCCATGGTCACGTTAGATGATGAGATGGAGCTGCTGGAAGCCTATATGGAGCTGATGTGCTGCCGTTATCCGGATATTAATTGCGAATATGATATTGACCCGGATCTGGGCGGCACTCAGGTGCCTAACTTTATTCTACAGCCCATCGTGGAAAACAGCCTGCTCCATGGACTAAAAAACAAGGGTTACCGGGGCGTGATGGAGATCTCGGTGCAGAAAACTTCGGACAGTTGCATGGAAATCCGTGTCCGGGATACGGGCAGCGGGTTTACTGAGGACAAAAAAGCCGCCATTAATGGGCTGCTTCAAAGCTATGCAAAGCAGCCACCCAAGCTCACCGGAAACAGCATCGGCATTCTGAATGTGCAGAAGCGCATCAAGCTGCTCTGCGGTCGGGAATACGGCCTGTCTTACACAGAAAACACGGACGGAGGTGTAACAGCCCACATTCTGCTACCGTTGTATTCCGGAGATTGAAAATGAAATTGAAGAAGCCCGGAAAAAGATTGAGGAAG
>JAUNPJ010000121.1:0-2049 GCA_030536755.1 Eubacteriales bacterium
TTCAGCTAATGAAGGATAACCGGGGGATTTTTGAGTTAAAAGAGAGTGGGGATGAAACCGTTGTTTTATTGTCCAAACTTAACACAAAGTAATCAAGAGAATACATGGTATTATTGAACAGGCTAATGTTTCGGGTAAAAAACTCCCGTCTGGTTCCAACAAGAATCAGGCGGGAGTTTTTGAAAGATTCATTCAGAGGCAAACGAACGTTTTGCTATTGAAGCGATTTCATCATTACATCATAGAGGTCATCGCCAGTGGTAACGGTATAGCCATCGTTTTGGAGTTGGTTAGTCAATTCTTCCACGGTCATTCCATAGAATTCGCTGTACTCAATTCCTACAGATGAGTCCTCTCCATAGCCGCCTTTCCTTTCTTCATCCTCATAGCTTTGAGAAACAAGGTTGCCATCCGTAAATTTGAAATCATAAAAAGCATTGCCCTTTCGCGCTGCCATAAAGACCGTTCCGGTTTTGTAGGCAGTGTCTTTGGAAACATTTGGATCGTTGTCTGGCTTTTTACCCGGCTTCCATGCGTCCATCAGATAGATGGTCAGTCTGTGAGATTCCTCACTGTAGGATAGTGCAGCTGCAATGTTCTTATCCTTGAAAATGTGATAAATTTCCTTTTCATCTTCGACATTACCGGAGTGATAGTCGGAATTTAATGCAGCATATTCATCTGGCGAAGTTACTTCCTGCACGAGAAAGCCCTGCTCTGAAACAAAGGAGATATAGTCGGAAATTACAGCTTCTGAGTTGTCGCTGCCATCTGCGTCCGTGCGATAGCTGTAGTGCAGCTCCAGATATTTTCCATTTTCCACGGGACCCATCGCGCCCTTGCCGCTGATCGGAGCTGTGGTAATGCTGTCTACAGTCGGAATGTCCGGCTGTTCTTCATAGTATGCCGGAACAATTTCTTTCAGTTCCTCTGCAGATTGTTCTTCTGTAGTTTCCTGCACTGTGGTTTCCGATTCCATAGTTTCTGTTTCTTCCGGAATGCTTCCTGCTTCCTCCGCCAAATCAAGTTCAGACCCGACAGCACCGATGTTTTCTGCTGGTACGGATGAATTGCTGCTGTTGGAACAGCCTGCTATGCTGAAAATCAGAGCAAGAGAGAAAGTGAAAATGGAAAGTTTTCTATTTACGTTTATCATGGTTTCTTCCTCCGTTTCTTAACGTTTCAAATCAATCGCCGATTTTGGTGATGACCGGAATGGTAATGGTGATTCCTTCGCTCTGCTCATAAAAAGAGTCAACCACAAGATTGAAAGTAATCTCATTTGTATCCTCAGCTGATGCAATCAGCAAATCATGTCCGCTTTCACCAAGGTCAGCAAACCACTCATATGGTTTATTCGGTTCAAACATATTGATGCTCGGATGCGGTTCTTGTTCAGACACCAAATCTTCATTTACATAGACTTTCGAAACGTCAACACCAGCCCCGTATTCCCAGGTACATTCAATTGTAAAATCCACGGATCCGGATATGTTTTGCTCCGGAATAGTAATCCGAATTCCGTTTTCATTATAAACTTCTTGTTCTTCGACAAAATAAACAGTTTTCTGTTCTGTAGGTGCCGATTCTGAATCTGTAGGCGTTATATCCATTGCATCTACATCAGAAAGCAGGATAGGAAATGCAAGCGATTCTGTTTCACCACTTTTGCTGGTTGCATTCAATTGGATAGTTGCTTCTTTACAATCAGTGGGTGGTTCATCAATATATAGTATTTCTTCGTAAGTGTCACCAGCTTCAATTTTCTGGGATTCGTGATCAGCAAACCACAAATCTTTAGATACAGTCTGATTGTCTAAAGAAAGGTCTGTCCATTCGATGCTGATAGCGGTCGTCTTACTCACATTCTCTACATCTAAATACAGCATGAGTCGATAATCGCCCTTGGTTTTAAGACCTGTGAGTGTTACATTCAGTGCATCTGCTAGTGCAATCTTTTTTTCTACATTTCCTACAGTCTCTGTTTCACTATTTTTCACCTCAGCAGAAGCCTCAAAGTTTTCTGTAGATGGTTCAGAAGTTGCCTTT
>JAUNPJ010000121.1:2149-3933 GCA_030536755.1 Eubacteriales bacterium
CTGTTTCCTGTGTGCTCATAGTCAGATTGCTGCCCGGTAAGCAGGTCAGCCAGCCATGAAATGCACGGCACAAATTTGCTTCCCGTATCCTGACAGAACATAGATTATCAGCCATCGGGAATTGATGTGTCGTAAATAAACCGATTCCATGTTCCTGCGTTGTGCACAGAGCCAGATAGTCGGGGAAACTGTTTTCCCGGAAGATACGTCCGGACAGTTCTCCTGCTTTAATCGCCGCAGCCATATGTAACATCAGATTACAGCGTTCTTCCATCGTAAACGGAGTAACCAGTTCGACAGGATAATCATCCAGCCTGCCATTTTCCATAAAACGTTTTAATCCGGGCAGCGAGAAGATGGAATAGAAATTGTCTACACTGCGCAGAAGTGAAAAACGTTCCTGTGCCACATGAAGAATCTGTTCGTAACCTGGTATCTCTCGGCGAACATGCGACTGCACAAATTCTTCTGTATAAAAACGTCCAAAGCATGGCTGATCCATGACCATATAGAAGCCGTCCTGCTCCGTGCAATTCTGATAGGAACTGATGATTTCCATGGGGTCATTGGTGTATTTCAACAGGCTGTGGCATTGCGCTTTTAACTGTTGGAAATAATTTTGGTAGTATGCAATCTGTTCCGGCTCACGAAGCAGCATCGCACAGGTTCCATCCTCTGACAGAAGCACCACACAGTTATGTGCCACAACAAAGTACGGAAATGGATTGGCATAACGGCTGGTGATGCTGTTGGCATAGTAATAATACGGATGATATTGCTGCTTTGAAAGCAGGCTTATAGGAAGAATATGGCAGAAACATTCAAGATTATGTAGATTGATGTCTCCTGCCGCTCCCGATGCATCAAAGCAGACGATATGATGGATTTCCATGGATATTTTCTGGTTCAAAAAGCGTTGAAGAAGCTCTGTGCTCCAAAAGGTATCAATAAGAGGAACCGTCAATTCCAGACAGGAATCCATCCGTTCGATTTCCTCTGAAATCATAATTCGAAGCAGAAACTGTACATTCATTTCTCCGGAAAAAATGATTTTGTTTCCGGCGTACACCTCAAGATTCATCAGCAGCCGGGTTTCTTCAAAAGGCGGGGCAGATAAATCCAGACAAGCCATGTCTGAAAACATTTTTCCTATCATTTCACGGGAACAGCGAATGCCCTCTTTTTCGAACTGGGTATCATAATAGGAGCGGAGCTGTTTTTCTTCTCCGGGCGTAAGTCTTAAATGATAGATTAAATCATCCAACGCATGGTAAGGCAGCACACGCTGACCTGTCAGTGTTTTGGAAAGCAGAGTACGTTCGATTCCTATCAATCGTGATAATACGGAAATATTCATTTCCTTTGTCTGCATTAACTCCCGCAGATATTCACTAAACAATAGCATTGACTTCACCTCCTTTGGCGTCATTCATTAGAATCGGCTCTTTGCTTGCTTACATGACTTACAATTCCATATCTATTATAGCGTTAAAACAATCAAAAAGGCGTGACTCAAATAGCTTATCTTTTGTCACACCCATTGTCACACCCTCGCTTTTCATATATTTTATATTTCTGTTTCAATACCACCACGGCAGTTCTAACCAGAAGTTATCCAGTGCCAGTTTTTCCGTGGACTTTGCTCTACTCTCTGACAGGTGGAAATGCTTCGCTGTTTCGTTTAGGGGATGGAGTATATCATCCTCAAAGCCAAAGCGATACCAGAGGTAGGCTTTCTCTCGCTCATCAATCATTTCCGGAGCCGCCGTCTTGTTTGGAGGAAG
>JAUNPJ010000065.1 GCA_030536755.1 Eubacteriales bacterium
GGCGCAGCCAAACAAGAAAATCAACAGGTTGACCGCACAAGCGGAGAGATCGCACTTGATGTAGAAAGCCTTTCCTGTGCAAATGGCTGTTCGGAAGCCCCAAGCCAAACCTTGCCGTTTGAAAGTGTACCGTTGACCAGGAAAGTGGTGCACATACGGCACTCCCACAAACAGGAATTGAAGTTTCTGGACAGATGCTTGTCCCCTGTCCGGCTTTAAGAGAAAAGAGAAATGTGCTATAATAGAAAAGCAATTGTAAAAATTTGAAAAATTGAGGACAATATATAGATGAAAAAACTCGCAATCGGAATACTGGCCCATGTGGATGCCGGTAAAACAACATTATCGGAAGGTATGCTGTATTTAAGCGGAAATATAAGAAAATTTGGAAGAGTGGACAGAGGGGATACCTTCCTCGATACTTATGAGTTGGAGAAAGCAAGAGGAATCACGATTTTTTCCAAGCAGGCGATTTTGCAGATGGGAGATACGACGGTGACTTTGCTGGATACACCGGGACATGTCGATTTTTCAGCGGAGATGGAGCGGACGCTGCAGGTGATGGATTACGCCATCCTTGTTATCAGCGGAGCGGATGGTGTGCAGGGGCATACGCTGACATTGTGGAACCTTCTTTCCAGATATCAGGTGCCGGTGTTTGTCTTTATCAACAAGATGGATCAGGTTGGTGTGGACAGAGAAAAGCTGCTCGCAGAGGTGCAGAGCAGGCTGGATGGAGGCTGCGTTGATTTTTCCAGTGATGTGGATCAGGACGAGTGGAAGGAAAATGTGGCTATGTGCGAGGAGACAGTTCTGGAGCAATATCTGGAAACCGGAGAAATCAACCAAAAACAGGTGGTGGATATCATTGCCGAAAGAAAGCTGTTTCCGTGCTTTTTCGGCTCTGCCTTAAAGCAGGAGGGCGTGGAAGAGTTTTTGCGCGGTATCATGGAATATACGAGAGAACCGCTGTATGATGCGTCATTTGGTGCCCGGGTATTTAAAATCTCAAGAGACAATCAGGGAAATCGACTGACGCATATGAAAATCACAGGAGGAAGTCTCAAGGTAAAATCGTTGCTGTCCGGTCAGGGAAAGACAGATGCCTGGGAGGAGAAGGTCAATCAGATCCGCATTTATTCCGGAGAAAAATACGAAATGACGGATGAGGCCACAGCGGGAACGGTGTGTGCAGTGACCGGGCTGAATCATACGTTTCCGGGAGAAGGGATTGGGGCAGAGCAAAACGGTGAACTGCCGATTCTGGAACCGGTTCTGACGTATCGCATTTGTCTGCCGCAGGAATGTGAGGTACATACGATGCTTTTGAAGCTACGTCAGCTGGAAGAGGAAGAGCCGGAGCTTCACATTGTGTGGAATGAGCAGTTGGGAGAAATCCATGCCCAGGTGATGGGAGAGGTGCAGATTGAGATTTTAAAAAGTATGATTCTGGAGCGTTATGGTGTGCCGGTGGAATTTGATGCAGGAAATATTGTATACAAGGAAACCATCGCAGATACTGTGGAAGGCGTCGGACATTTTGAACCGCTTCGTCATTATGCGGAGGTGCATCTGCTTCTGGAACCGGCAGAGCGGGGGACAGGACTGCAGTTTGCAACGGACTGCAGTGAGGATGAGTTGGATCGTAACTGGCAGCGGCTGATTCTGACGCATCTGATGGAACGGGAGCATCCCGGTGTGTTGACCGGCTCGCCGATCACGGACATGAAAATTACGCTGATCGCCGGAAGAGCGCATCTGAAGCACACGGAGGGCGGCGATTTTCGCCAGTCAACGTACCGTGCTGTGCGCCATGGCCTGAAAAAAGCGCAGTCTGTATTGCTTGAGCCGTATTACGCATTTCGTCTGGAGGTGCCGTCCGATGTAGTAGGAAGAGCTATGACCGATATTCAGAGGATGAATGGAACGTTTGATACACCGCAGACGGAAGGCGAGATGACCATTCTGACAGGAAGCGCGCCCGTGGTCCATATGAGAGATTATCAGATGGAATTAAATACCTATTCCCGTGGTATGGGAAGGATGTTTTGTACGTTAAAGGGGTATGAACCCTGCCAGAATCAGGAGGAAATCGTTGAAGCAATCGGTTATGATTCGGAAAGGGATCTTGAAAATCCCACGGGTTCTGTCTTTTGTGCGCACGGCGCCGGATTTGTAGTGCCCTGGTATCAGGTGGAAGATTATATGCATATCCATACTGGAGTTTTGGATGAAAAAGAAACAGTCGGTGAGACACAGGTGTATGTATCTGCTTATGAGCCAGAACCGTTTATTGATGAAGACGAATTAAAAGAAATTTTTGAGCGAACTTATGGAGTCGGAAGCGGTGAGAAGACCAGTCCTTACCGGAGAAAACGTGATTATACAACAGAGGCGGTAACCAGAAGACCCGGAAAACCAAAAAAGAATAAAGAATACCTTCTTGTGGATGGATACAATATCATCTTTGCCTGGAAAGAACTGCAGGAACTGGCAGAGGTGGATATTGGCGCGGCAAGAGATAAGCTGATGGATATTCTGTGTGATTATCAGGGGTACAAAAAATGTACGGTGATTCTTGTGTTTGATGCGTACAAAGTCGAGGGCGGAAGAGGAGAAGTCCTGAAGTATCATAATATTTACGTAGTCTATACAAAAGAGGCCGAGACTGCCGATCAGTATATTGAGAAAACAGCCCATGAGATTGGGCGAAATTATGAGGTGACAGTTGCGACTTCGGACGGACTGGAGCAGGTGATTATCCGCGGGCAGGGCTGTCGTCTGTTGTCGGCAAGAGAACTGCAGGATGAAATTCAGTGGGTAAAACAGCAGATTCGGGAAGAAGCTGTACAACATCAGACAGAATCCGGAAAGAATTATCTGTTTGACCATATGCCGGAGGAAATCAGACAGGAGATGGAGAAAATCCGACTTGGACAGGACAAAGAAAAAAAGAGGAAGTAAGAGCGTTTGGCTCTTTACTTTCTCTTTTTTTCTCTTCTATTATAAGTGTTCCACACAAGGAATGCGGATACTGTTCCAATTAGAAGACCACCCAGAACGTCGGTGGGATAATGTACGCCTACATATAGCCGGGAAAAGGCAATCAGCACTGCCAGAACAAAGACGGGAATGCTGTATTTTTTGTGTTCCAGACCGAAATAGAATGCGAATGCAAATGCAAACGATGCTGTGGTGTGTCCGGATGGGAAACTCCAGTCATGCGGCTCTTTTACAAGAAGCGTCAAATCAGGTATCTGTGTATAAGGGCGTGGCCGTGCAACAAGGTTTTTCAGACATATGTTGGTGATCAGAAAACCAATCAGCATAGAGCCAAGTGTCAGAAGTCCAAGCTTCCTTGTTTTTGGAAAAAATAACAGCAGGATACCAAGGACAATCCAGAACCACCCGCCGTTTCCGAGAGAAGTAATAAAAATCCAGAAGCCGTTCATGGCATCAACTCGCAGATGATCCTGTATCCACAGAAGCAGATCGCCGTCTAAAGAAAGAAGTGCAGACATAAAAACTTCCTTTCTGATAAATCGTATTTGGTGACTGTTTGTATCGAACAGATACAATCTTGAATAGTAATAAAAAAGGACTGATATATTATACCAGTCCTTTCGCCCGTGCGTTAGAGGATTCGAACCCCCGACCTTTTGGTCCGTAGCCAAACGCTCTATCCAGCTGAGCTAAACGCACACGCTGTTTCCTCAACAACAAAGCCTATTATAGAGTATAAGATAGGGTTTGTCAACATCTTTTTTCGATTTTTTTGAAAAAATTTAAAAAATTTCTGGCATGGCAAAATGTCGTTTTATTTTGCTATTATGTTGACTTGATTCTGAATATTCAGTAAAATGAAGAGGAATCAATGAGTGTTGGAGAAAAGATTATGGCAAAAAAAGTATATGCAGTTCGAAAAGGAAAAAAGACGGGTCTTTATACGACGTGGGCGGAGTGTCAGAAGCAGATTAGTGGATTTTCCGGTGCGGAATTCAAAGGATTTGCAACTGTGGAGGAAGCAAAGGCTTATCTGCAGGGCGGTGAGGCGGAAAAATCGGAGGAACTTCCGCAGACAGAGGCGGTTGCCTATGTGGATGGAAGTTATCAGAACGGGCTTCAGAAATTCTCCTGCGGAGTGGTGTTTTTTTATCAGGGAGAGGAACTGCATTTTTCAAAATTATTTGAGGACAAAGAATTGGCAGAGATGAGAAATGTCGCCGGAGAAATCAAGGGATCGGAACTGGCGATACAGTACTGTCTGGACCATCATATCAAAAGTATTACGATTTTTCATGATTATGAGGGAATTGCGAAATGGTGCACCGGAGCGTGGGAAGCGAAGAAAGCCGGGACACAAAGCTACCGTGATTTTTATCAGAAAGCCACAGAACAGGTGGAGATTCACTTTGTAAAAGTAAAAGGTCATTCTGGTGATAAATATAATGAACTGGCGGATCAATTGGCAAAAGCGGCGTTTTTATAAGAAAAAGGAGGGGCGCATGGAAAAAGAACAGATGAATGCGACTGTTACGAAAACAGAACAGGAGACAGATAAAAAGTGTCCGTCCTGCGGCGGTGTGATGGAGTTCAATCCTTCTAATGGAAAAATGACGTGTCCTTATTGTGGATATGAGGAAGAAATTCAGGTAGAACACAGAGGATTTGTCGCTCAGGAGTTGGATTTTTCTACTGTCGGTGATGATGATGCGAGTTGCGACTGGGGAACAGCGACAAAGACGGTTATCTGTAAATCCTGTGGAGCAGAGACTGTGTACGACGTCAATGAGATGGCAAATGTCTGCCCCTATTGTGGTTCGAATCAGGTTATGGAGCAGGAAAACGGTAAGGTCATGGCTCCCGGAGGCGTCGTTACATTCCAGATTAGTGCGAAGGAAGCTTCTGAAAGATTCCGTGAGTGGATCGGAAGAAAATTTTTCTGTCCGAAGCTGGCAAAAGACAGTGCAAAACCGAAGGCGTTTAAAGGATTATACACACCTTTCTGGACATTCGACAGCAACACGAAGAGTACTTACACCGCAGAGTATGGAATTGACCATGTTGAGGAAGATAAGGATGGGAAAAAACATACAACTACAGACTGGTACAGAACGTCCGGAAAATATAAACGGTTTTTTGATGATTTGTTAATCAGTGCTTCGTCCAAACAAAACGAACAGATGCTGGAAGGGTTGGAGCCGTATGATACGACAAAAGCAGTCGAATACAAACCGGAGTATATGGCCGGATTTGCCGCAGAGAAATATTCGGTGAAGGTAAAGGATGCCTGGGAGAAAGCAAAGAAAAAAATTCAGTCGATGCTCCGGCGTGATGTCGAGGAAAAGATTCACCATGAGAGGGCGTGTGACCATGTGCGTGATGTCCGCATCAATACGGTGCATGAGGATGTTACATATAAATACTTACTGCTTCCGGTATGGATTTCATCGTTTCAATATAAGGATAAGGTATATCATTTTATGATCAATGGTCAGACTGGAAAGGTGAGCGGAGAGACGCCGATTTCCTGGATCAAGGTGGCAATCGTCACTGCTGTGGTGATTGCGGCCGCGGTGATTATATACAAGGCAGTGAATGCAGATGCTGCGGTATTGTCCGAACATATCGCTTTGATGCAGCAATATTTGAGAGGATAGTCAGGAGGAAAAGTAAATGGGAATTTTACAGGTTGGTATGGGAGCAGCTGCAAGTGTGCTTCAGGATCAGTGGCGTGAATATTTTTACTGTCCAGCGTTAGAGACAGATGTTCTCGTAAAAAAAGGACAAAAACGTGTCAAAAGAGGATTGTTTGGCGGAAACAAGGGGAATGATAACATCATTTCCAACGGATCGATCATTGCAGTCAATGAAGGGCAGTGTATGATGATCGTAGACCAGGGAGCGATTGTGGAGGTTTGTGCCCAGCCCGGAGAATTTGTTTATGATACTTCCACAGAGCCAAGTATTTTTTATGGAGATCTTGGGGAAAATATTGTAAAAAGCTTTGAGCAGTTTGTAAAACGTGTTTCTATGGGCGGAGATACGGGGAAGGATCAGCGCGTTTATTTCTTCAATGTAAAAGAAATTATTGGAAATAAATATGGAACTGCAAATCCCGTTCCGTTCCGTGTGGTGGATTACAATATCGGTCTTGATGTGGACATCACGGTGCGCTGTCATGGCGAGTATGCATACCGGATTATGGATCCGATTCTGTTTTATAAAAATATCTGCGGAAATGTAGAGTATGAATATTGCCGTGATCAGATCGATTCGCAGTTAAAGAGTGAGATGCTGACGGCACTGCAGCCGGCATTTGCGAAGATTTCAGAGATGGGAATCCGTTACAGTGCACTTCCCGGACATACGCTGGAGCTGACACGTGCATTGAATGAGGTGCTTTCTGAAAGCTGGGGTGCAAGATATGGAATTGAGATCAGCAGCATCGGTGTCAATTCTGTGAAAGCGCCGGAAGAGGATGAACAGATGATCAAGGAACTGCAGCGCACGGCTGTTTTCCGTAATCCGAATATGGCGGCGGCACAGATGGTTGGTGCACAGGCAGATGCGATGAAGATGGCTGCTTCCAACGAGAGTACCGGCCCTATGATGGCGTTTGCGGGGATGAATATGGCAGCAAATGCAGGCGGAATCAATGCCCAGAGTCTGTTTGCCATGGGTCAGCAGCAGGCAGCAGCACAACAGCCAGCTCCTGCACCGACTTCTGCTCCTGAAGTGCCAAAGCCAGCGGAAGATGGATGGACCTGTTCCTGTGGAGCTTCCGGCAACAAGGGTAAGTTCTGCGTAGAGTGCGGAAAGCCGAAGCCAGAGGCAGATGGCTTCTGGATTTGCTCTTGCGGAACAAAAAACAAAGGAAAATTCTGTATGGAATGCGGTCAGCCAAAGCCTGCGGGCGTGCCTCAGTACAAATGCGACAAATGTGGCTGGGAGCCGAAGGACCCGAAGAATCCGCCGAAATTCTGTCCGGAATGCGGTGATCCCTTTGACGATGGGGATATTGTAAAATAAAAAAGATGATCCGCGCTTTCGTTTTGAAGGTGCGGATTTTTTGGCGGATTACACCTGTGGGGACATGGATTTTGGCTTGTATGTCTCGGGATTTTCATGCAAAATGCATGAAAACACCTCGCGGGATATTACCTGCTGAACAGTTACACATATACTATAAAAAGACGAAAATAACAGAATGAAGGAAAGGAAAATCGTATATGGACTTGTGTCAATATCCTAGCAGGAATAAAACCCGCTGTTTTAAAATAGAAGCGATTCAGATTCCCATTGTTTATAATAAATATGGAGATTACGATCCAAATGGACTGCTGTATGTGCTGGAGGACGATGCTCAGAGGATTCAGGAGGAGGCAATCCGCCGTTTTGAGATGGATCCTCCCCAGCCGTATGAGGAGGTGCAGCCGCTGGTGCTGCGTGTCAATCTCGGAGATACGGTGAAGGTACGTTTTCGCAGTCGATTAAACAGGAGGCTGTCCATTCATGTACAGGGAATGGATTATGATGTAAAAACCTCGGACGGCACCAGCACAGGATTTAATCCTGACAGCACAACAGAAAAAGAAATCTGGTACACCTGGTATGCAAATACGGAAGGTGTTTTTTTGTTCCATGATATGGCGGATCCGAGAAGCAGCGAGGATGCGACAAACATTCACGGACTGTTTGGTGCAGTCATTGTAGAGCCGCCGGAGGCAGCCTGGTTTCATCCCCAGACAGGAGAAGAGATAAAAAGCGGGTTGATGGCAGATATTTATCAGCCGGGAAAACCAGCTTTTCGGGAATATTCTGTATTTTTCCATGATGAGCTGGAAATTCTGGATAAGGATGGAAATCCGCCCATGGATCACAGAACAGGGCTCCCATCCTCGACTACGGCAATCAGCTATCGCTCGGAACCGATGCGCAACCGGATGCCGCTGACACATGATCCTGCAGACTCCGGGGAGGACATATCTATGAGCTCCTGGGTATATGGAGATCCGGCACCGCCGATTCTCAGGGCCTATGTGGGAGATCCGGCAAAAATCAGGCTTATCCATGGAGGAATCAAAGAAACACACGTCTTCCATCTTCACAACCATCAGTGGAGGCTGGAGCCGGAAAACCCGCTGTCTACCATTATTGATTCTATTACGATCAGCCCGCAGGAATGCTATACTCTGGATATTTTATATGGAGCCGGAAGTTTGAACGGAGTCATTGGAGATGTGATTTTCCACTGTCACCTGTATCCACATTTCCATGAAGGAATGTGGACTTTGTGGAGAATTCATGACCGGCTGGAGGATGGCAGCGGAATGCTTCCGGATGGAACACCTGTACCGGCGCTGCAGCCGTTAAAGGATCGCAAACGTCCGCCTGCGAAAGATAAACTGCATCCGGGATATCCAAATTTTATTAATGGAACAGTAGGAGAACCTCCGCTTCAGCCGCCTTGCGGTGTTCTGGATGCAGAGGGAAATGTAACACATTGCCCTTCTGAACTGGAAAAAGCAAATTTTGTGAAGCATGCTGCACCTGGCGCACTGTATACCGATACCTGTCCCTGCCATACCGCAGCGAAGAAGGAGAAATGTACACAAGACAACGGTAAGGAAGAAAGCCCCTGCCCATGCTGCCAGCTTCCGGGAGACTGTGACAATGTGAGGGTGTTTGAGATTGCCCTTGTGCAGGCAAAAATCACATACAACAAATATGGTTGGCATGACCCGGAAGGACGATTCTTTGTACTGAAAGAAGATCTTGAGAGACATGGCGGACTGGAAGCCTATATCCGTAAAGTGGAAGAACAGAAAATCCGAGTGGAGCCGCTGGTCATTCGTGCCAATGCCGGAGATTGTATTGAGCTTCGCACGACGAATCTTTTGCCGGAGTTTCTGGAGGAGAATGCGTTTCAGCTTCGGACCAGAACGGATATCGTGGGACACCATGTACATCTGGTAAAATTTGATACGATTACATCGGATGGAGCAGCCAACGGATGGAACAATATTGCCGGAGCAAGGAAATATGAGACGCTGGTGGAGCGGTTTTTTGCAGACGAAGAACTCCGGACCGTATTTTTCCACGACCATTTGTATGCAAATGCCCATCAGCTGCATGGAATGTTTGGCGCGCTGATCATTGAGGAGGCAGGAGCGACTTTCCACAATGTTCGCACAGGAAAAGCGTTATCTTCCGGAACGCAGGCGGTCATCCGAAGAAAAGATGGTACGTCCTTCCGGGAATTTGCACTGTTTGTGCATGATTTTGCCTTTTTGTTTGACAAAGACGGAAAACCGCTGAACCCGCCTGAGGTGCCGGGCTCTCATGATGATCCCGGTGTGATGGGAATCAATTACCGGGCAGAACCGATGAGAGAACGATTGAAAAAGCAGGAGGACCCGGCATATATTTTCAGCTCCTTTGTGCATGGTGATCCCGCAACACCGATATTGGAAACGTATCCCGGAGATGAGATCATGATCCGTCTCGTGGACGGCGCACATGAAGAACAGCATTGCTTTAATGTTGCAGGAATGTCATGGCGCAAAGAATTGGAAGATCCGAATTCTCCGCTGGCGGCTTCGCAGACGCTCGGCGTTTCGGAGGCATTTAACCTCAATATCAAAGAGAATTATCAGGCCGGAGATTATCTGTATTACTTTGGAGGAATTGACGATGCATGGCTTGGTCTTTGGGGAATTATCCGGGTGTATCACAGATATCGGAAACACTTGAAACCATTGTGCCGGGGAAAAGACAGGATTCTGCCTCTGCCGCCGTGTCCCGGTAAGGATGATGTGGTAAGACGCTACGAAATTGCGGCTGTTCAGACAGATCTTGTCTATAATCGATACGGAGATCATGATCCGGACGGATTGGTCTTTGTCCCACTTGAGGATGTGGATCTGGTGATGGCAGGAAAGTATGAACCCAAACCGCTGATTTTGCGGGCAAATGTGGGGGACTGGGTGGAAGTGATTTTGCACAATGTATGGAGTCCGGATCGGCCAATCCCGTATTTTGATTATCCGCGTGTTCCGCTGGAGATGAAACACAAGCCTTCCAGCAGAGTTTCTCTCAATCCGCAATTCCTGCAGTATGATCCGGTCTGCGATTCGGGCATTAATGTCGGGTATAACAACCGTGAGCAGACGGTTGGAATCGGTGAGAGCAAACGTTATTTCTGGAGGGCGGACCGTGAATACGGAGCCTGCATTCTGCAGTCCTTTGGAGATATGAGAAATCACAGGTATCATGGCCTGTTTGGCGCGATTATCGTAGAGCCAGCCGGAGCGCAATGGTATGAAAATATGACAAGAAGAAAAAATCCTTTTGCAGAGCAGGCGGTCATCACGGCACCGGGAATCGAAAGCTTTCGGGAGTATGTACTGTTTATTCAAAATGGAATCCGGCTGCTTGACGACAGGGGAAATCTCATTAAAACAGCCTCAGAGCAGGAAGGGGAGGAAGTAGATCCGGAAGATACAGGAGAAAAGGGTTACAATTATCACTCCGAGCGGTTTGCCAATCGGCTTGCAGAAGATCCTCGGGTGTGGAAAGTGTTCAGCAGCAGAGTGCATGGAGATCCGGCGACTCCTGTCTGGAAAGCGTACCCCGGTGACCGTGTAATTTTCCGCACGATGATGCCGGCCGATAAGCCGCGGAATGTGTCACTGACGATACATGGTCATTTGTGGAAGGAACAGCCAAAAGATCCGTTTTCCAGAGAAATCCCTCTTCAGGGAGGTATCAGCGTCGGAAATCGTTTTGATATGGAGCTGAAGGACGGGGCTTCCTGTCCGGGAGATTATCTGTATCGTTCCGGAAGCTTTGGCTGGGATGTGGAGTCCGGTATGTGGGGAATCTTTCGGGTTATGAAGCATTCTGTCGGAAAGCGGTGCAGAAAAATGTGTGAAAAGATATTGGGAGGAAAGAAGGGTAAATAATATAAAAAAGCAGCTTTACAAAAATAATTTCATGACATACAATACTTTTATAAAATGACTTATAAAAGAGGATAGATATGAAAAAAAGCATAGAAAAGAAAAAGATTACAAAGTCTAAAATTATTGAATACATCATGAATAATAGAATCACATCTAAGGTTGAATTATCAAAACAGTTAAACATCAGTATGCCGACAGTTCTAACGAATGTAAATGAGTTGATTGAAAAAGGTATTGTGAAGGAAATCGGAGAGTATGAATCGACTGGTGGTCGTAAGGCAAAAAGCATAGGTATTAATAAATCTTATTGTTATGCGATGGGAATTGACATTACGGCAAATCATCTGGGAATGGTTTTAGTTAATTTGGGTGGTGAAATAGAAAAAATGGAGAGAATACGACAGAAGTTCTCAGAAGAAATGTCATATTGTATCCAGCTTTCAAAATTGGTTAATCACTTTTTAGAAGATATGGATGATATTGAAAAATTACTCGGGATTGGCGTTTCGATTCCGGGCATTATCTATCCTAAAGAAAATATGGTAATCAAATCCCATGCATTACAGATTGAAAATTATAGTTTGAGTTTTTTGGAGCAGAGCCTTTCTTATCCGATATATTTTGAAAATGACGCAAATGCTGCTATGTTAGCGGAAGAACCTCAAAAATATAAAAACGCTATTTATCTTTCGTTAAGCAGTACATTGGGTGGAGCTTTTTGTATTGATGGAAAGTTGTGCCTGGGTGAAAATCAAAAAGCGGGAGAATTTGGGCATATTATTCTGGTGCCTGGAGGAAGAAAATGTTATTGTGGGAAAAATGGCTGTGCAGATGCATATTGTGCTGCAAGTGTACTTACAAAAGATACAGAGGAATCATTGGAAATATTTATGGAGAGGCTTAGTAAAAAAGAGACAGATGCAGAGCAAAGATGGGAGGAATATCTGGATTATCTCGCCATATTGATATCCAATTTAAGAATGGCATACGATATGGATATTATTTTGGGGGGAGATGTAGGAGCCTATCTCCCTGATTATATGATTTCTTTAGGAGAAAAGGTACTGGAGTATAATGGATTTGACCGGGATCTTACCTACTTGAAGAATTGCAATTATAAGAGAGAAGCGTCAGCAGTTGGAGTAGCGAAACATTTTTTCTATGATTTTGTAAGACAAAATTAAAATAATATAGATGTCATATGAATGAGGACCTCGAAATGAAGAAGCGAAAGCGATTCATTTCGAGGTCCTTTGTTGCAAAGTGCATAAAAATTTTTGATAAAATTGTGCAAATAGTAAAAGATGATAAAAGCAATTGACAAAAAGATAGTATTGGGTGATAATGTAGTTACTTTAATAAAATATTTAATAAAAGACTATACATAACAAGAGAGGTAAAGGAGGAAGTAAAATGTTACAGCAGGTAATGACAAAGCCAGGAGAAATTATTTTCAATGAAGTACCAGTTCCGGAAATCAAGGATGATCAGGTGCTGGTCAAAATTATGAATATTGGAATTTGTGGTTCAGATATTCATGTATATCACGGAAAGCATCCATTTACATCTTATCCGGTTACACAGGGGCATGAAGTATCCGGAGAAATCACAGAATTAGGAAAAAATGTTACAGATTTTTATGTGGGACAAAAAGTGACAATCGAGCCACAGGTATACTGTGGAAAATGCTATCCATGCCGCCATGGGAAATATAATCTTTGTGAAGAATTAAAAGTTATGGGATTTCAGACAACAGGAACAGCATCTGAATTTTTTGCAGTTGATGCATCGAAAGTTACACCAATCCCGGAAGATATGTCTTACGAGGAGGGGGCGATGATTGAGCCTCTGGCTGTGGCCGTACACGGAGTAAAGCAGGTTGGAGATGTGACAGGACTCAACATTGCTGTGCTTGGAGCAGGTCCGATCGGCAATTTGGTTGCACAGGCCGCAAAAGGAATGGGAGCAGCAAAGGTCATGATTACAGACGTCAGTGATCTGAGACTGGAAAAGGCCAGAGAGTGCGGAATTGATATGTGTGTGAATACCATGGAAAAAGATTTTGGTGAGGCAATGCTCGAAGCATTTGGACCGGATAAAGCAGATGTTATTTATGATTGTGCCGGAAATAACATCACCATGGGTCAGGCAATCAAATATGCAAGAAAAGGCAGTACAATCGTTTTAGTTGCCGTTTTTGCCGGCATGGCAACGATTGACCTTGCAGTGGCAAACGATCATGAGTTAGACATCAAAAGCACAATGATGTATCGTCATGATGATTATCTGGACGGAATTGAACTGGTTAATAAAGATAAGGTGCATTTGAAACCGCTGATTTCCAAAACATTTGCATTCAGAGATTATCTGAAAGCTTATCAGTATATTGATGATAACAGGGAAACAACAATGAAAGTACTGATTAATGTACAAGAATAGTGGAGAAAAATATGGAAAATAAAAATGTAAAAGTCCCATTAATTGGAAAAATTGCATATGGATTTGGTGATGTGGGATGTAATTTCAGTTGGATGTTTGTCAGCAATTTTTTGATGATATTTTATACAGATGTATTTGGAATCAGCATGTCAGCGGTTTCTGCACTGATGTTGTTTTCTAGATTCTGGGATGCAATCAATGATCCGATTGTCGGCGGATTAACAGACAAAACAAATTCAAGATGGGGACGTTATCGCCCATGGTTGTTATTTGCGGCACCAGTTACGGCTATTTTGCTGATTCTGGCATTTTGGGCACATCCCAATTGGTCAAATACGGCTAAGATTATATATATGGTCATTACATATTGTTTGTTGGTGCTTGGTTATACCTGTGTGAACATTCCTTACGGAACACTTTGCGGTGCAATGACGCAAAATATTGATGAGAGGGCAAAAATAAATACATCACGTTCTGTATCGGCAATGATTGCAATTGGTATTATTAATATTATTACGGTTCCACTGATCAGTAAGCTTGGTGCCAGCAGTCCAAAAACAGGCTATCTGTCAGTGGCAATTATATATGGATGTATTTTCACTGCATGCCATTGGTTCTGTTTCGCAAAGACAAAAGAAGTAGTGACTATACCGGAAAAAGAAAAGATTTCATTGAAAGTACAGTTGAAAGCAGTTATGCAGAATCGACCGTATATTCTTGCACTCATTGGACAGGTTTTGTTTGGATTTACTTTATATGGGAGAAATGCAGATGTTTTATACTATTTTACCTATGTAGAGGGAAGTGCTTCTTATTATACCGTGTATTCAATGTGTATCATTGTACCATCAATTATCGGTGCAGCATGTTTTCAGCCGGTATTTAAAAAGACAAATAACAAAGGTCGTGCAGCATCCATTTTTGCATTGCTTACCGGAATTTCCATGCTGACGTTATATTTGTTTAATGTAAAAGAGACGCCAATTCTGTTTTATGCAGTTTCTGCGATTACTCAGTTCTTTTTCTCAGGATTTAATACTGCAATCTATGCAATCATTCCAGACTGTGTAGAATATGGAGAATGGAAGACGGGTCTTCGTAATGATGGATTTCAGTATGCATTTGTTTCGCTGGGAAATAAAGTCGGTATGGCAATTGGAACAGCATTTCTTGCGGCTATGCTGGGACATTACGGCTATGTGGCAAATGCACAGCAAAATGATGCGGTTATAATGGTGATGAAACATTCTTTTACAACCATACCAGGGGTATTGTGGATCGTAACAGCAATTGTTTTATTCTTCTATCGGTTAAATAAAAAACGTTACAATGAAATCGTGGAGGAATTAAAACATGGAAAACAAAATTGATACTGTAAAATAAAAGATGAGAATCCGTGCTTTCATTTGAAAAGTGCGGATTTTTTGAACCACACCTGTGGAGGCATGGATACATATATTAAATATTAAGAAAATCTTTCGTTGACGTGGAAATCCTGTGGGTGTACTGTTAAGAAAAAGCAAGAATCAATGGTGGGAGGATTTGTGTGAAGAAAGAACAGACAGGTGGAAAAAAGCAAAAAAACAGAAAAGTTCTGTGGATATCTCTGGCAGCCGTCGGAGTACTGGCAATCGCAGGCGGATTTCTGATCCGGGAGATCCGCCTCGAAAAGCCGGATGAACTTCTCGTTACTTATATGAATCACATTCCAAAGCAGGAATATGAGCAGATGTATGCGATGATCGATGCAGAAGCATCGGAAAACATCAGCAAAGAAGATTTTATCAAGCGTAATTCGGCCATTTATGAGGGCATTGAAATCCAGAATATGACTGTACAAGTTACGGATTATAACAAAACGCAGGGAATTGTGTCTTATCAGACTTCGTTTGATACGGTTGCCGGTGAGATCAGTTTTGAGAATGATGCTCTGTTTGTGAGAGGGAAGAATGGATATGAGCTGGTGTGGGAAGATTCTCTGATTTTTCCGGAGCTGACTTCCGAAGACAAAGTGCGCGTTACGGTTAAGGAGGCAGAGCGCGGAGAGATTCAGGACAGAGATGGACGTGTGCTTGCCGGGAAAGGTGTTGCCTCTTCGGTGGGAATTGTTCCAGGGAAGCTTGAAAATCGTGACAGTGCTGTGAAACAGATTGCACAGCTTCTTGAGATGCAGCCGGAAGATGTTGAGACAAAGCTATCGGCATCATGGGTGACGGATGATTCGTTTGTCCCTCTTAAGACGGTTACCAAGGTGGAGGAAGTTGCGCTGATGTCAATGACTGTTGGAGAAAGTCTGATTCAGGAAAAAGAACGGCAGGACAAACTTTTGGAAATCCCTGGTGTGATGATCACGGATACACCGGTGCGGAAATATCCGCTCGGCGAGGCGGCCGCGCATCTGGTCGGTTATGTGCAGAACGTGACAGCGGAGGATCTGGAGGAACACAAAGGAGAAGGATATACGTCAAACAGTGTCATCGGAAGAAGCGGTATGGAGAGTCTGTTTGAGAAAGAGCTGAAAGGCAGCAATGGATGCAGGATCTACATCGTGGATGCAGAAGGAAACGAGAAGAAGGAACTGGCCTATGTGCCGGTAAAGAATGGGAAGGACATCAAGCTTACAATTGATGCGGATCTTCAGACCGAATTATATCAGCAGTACAAAGATGACAAAAGCTGTTCCGTGGTGATGAATCCCTGTACAGGAGAAGTTCTGGCGCTTGTGAGTACGCCGGCTTATG
Organism: Eubacteriales bacterium; assembly: GCA_030536755.1. Classification (GTDB taxonomy): domain Bacteria; phylum Bacillota; class Clostridia; order Lachnospirales; family Lachnospiraceae; genus JALFVM01. The sequence continues at coordinate 16,148 of JAUNPJ010000065.1, forward strand.
ACAACAATGACTTTATTATCGGTTTGTCTGACGAACAGTGGACTGCACTGAATGAGGATGAAAACAAGCCGATGTACAATCGATTTCGTCAGGTATGGTCTCCCGGTTCTACCTTTAAGCCGATCATTGCAGCTATTGGCCTGGAGACAGGAGCTATTGATCCTGCAAAAGATTATGGAACGGAGGGAACGAGCTGGCAGAAGGATGATTCCTGGGGCGGCTATTATGTCACAACGCTTCACGAATACGAGCCGGTCACTCTGGAGAATGCATTGATTTATTCTGACAATATTTATTTTGCAAAGGCGGCCTTAAATATTGGCGCGGAAAATCTTATGAATGCTCTGAAAGAATTGGGGTTTGGTGAGAAACTGCCTTTTGAGATTCAGATGTCAGAAGCACAGTACTCCAACACAGATACCATCGAGACGGAGATTCAGCTGGCGGACAGCGGTTATGGGCAGGGACAGATTCTTATTAATCCGCTGCATCTGGCATGTCTGTATTCTGCGTTTTGTAATGAAGGTAACGTCATCAAGCCGTATCTCGTTTACCAAAAGGAAGCAGAACCGGAGTATTGGATGGAGGAAGCCTTTTCTGAGAATACTGCCAATACGGTACTGGAAGGCTTGAAAAAGGTTGTCAATGATCCAAACGGAACTGGATATGAGGCGCATCGGGAGGATGTAGTATTGGCAGGAAAGACTGGAACAGCAGAAGTGAAGGCATCCCAGGAGGATACCTCCGGTACGGAGCTTGGCTGGTTTGCCGTGATGACTCCGGAGAAGGAGACAAAATCTCCGATTCTGATGGTCAACATGGTTGAGGATGTAAAAGACCGGGGCGGAAGCGGTTATGTGGTCGGGAAGGATAAACAGATACTGGACAATTGGTTTGAAAATCATTAGGGGGAATCTGATGCAGAAATATAATCGTATATTTGTAATCGTTATGGACTCTCTGGGAGTCGGAGCTATGAAAGATTCAAAGGAATTCGGGGATGTGGGCGTGAATACACTGCAGCACATTTCCGAGTCGGTGGATACGTTTGAGATTCCCAATTTACAAAAGCTGGGTCTGGCAAATCTGTGTACGCTTCGCCAGGTAAAACCCCAAGAAAGACCGATGGCTTACTACACAAAGCTAAATGAGAGAAGTAAAGGCAAAGATACCATGACCGGTCATTGGGAGATGATGGGACTGGAGGTAAAAAGGCCTTTCAAAACCTTTTCAGAAAACGGATTTCCGCCGGAGCTGATTAAGGAACTGGAAAGACGAACCGGAAGAAAAGTGATCGGCAATAAAAGTGCAAGCGGAACGGAGATTCTGGAGGAGCTTGCGGAGGAAGAAATTGCGACAGGACACATAATCGTGTATACATCTGCAGATTCGGTGCTGCAGATTTGCGGCAATGAGGAGACCTTTGGTCTGGAGGAACTTTATCGATGCTGTGAGATTGCGAGAGAAATCACCATGAAGGATGAGTGGAAAGTTGGCAGAGTGATTGCCAGACCTTATGTGGGAAAGAAGAAGGGTGAATTTAAGAGAACCAGCAACCGTCATGATTATGCGCTGAAGCCAGTCGGAAGAACAGCACTAAATGCCTTGAAGGATGCCGGACTGGATGTGATTTCCGTCGGAAAAATTAAAGACATTTTTGATGGAGAGGGTATCACGCAGGCTTTTAAATCCAAAAGCTCTGTGCATGGGATGGAGCAGACTATCGAAATTGCAAAGGAGACGTTTCATGGATTGTGTTTTGTCAATCTGGTGGATTTTGATGCGCTGTGGGGACATAGAAGAGATCCGCAGGGATATGCCCGTGAGATTGAAAAATTTGATGTGAATCTTGGCGTGCTGCTGGATCTTCTGAAAGAGAATGACCTGCTGATTATCACGGCAGACCACGGAAATGATCCCACCTATACGGGAACGGATCACACAAGGGAGAAAGTTCTGTTTCTGGCATACTCGCCTTCCATGAAAGGAAGTGGTGAACTGGAGGAGTGTGATACCTTTGCGGTTGTAGGTGCGACGGTAGCAGATAATTTTGGAGTGGCTATGCCAGAAAATACAATCGGAAACTCTCTTCTGGAAAAATTAAAATAATTACGAAAATATATGGTGACTGGAACAGGTTGTAGTTGCTTATAGGCAATTACAAACCTGTTCACCAGATCATCTTCCGTAAAAATCAGTTTATCATGTTCCAATAACATTCGGATGATTTCAAGCTCATTTGGACCTTCGCACATAATCAGATATTTCATTGCATCAACTCCTTCTTCAGTGCCATAAGGTCCTCATAGTTTACTGAGGTATCAAATGCATTATTATAAAATTGACGGCTTTTCAAAAGTTCTGGTCTGATATTGTAATTCTCATACATATTATCCAAGTAAATTTTTTCAGCGGATTTGGCAATCCAGATATTATCCTGACGATTAAATAAATCTAAAACTTCGCAGTAATGTGTAGTGAATACAAGAGTTGATGAATGCTTATTCACACTCTTATCTTTAAACAAGCTTATTATATTTTCAACTAATGTTTTGTGAAAATGATTTTCTACTTCATCAATCAAAAGATCAAAACCATTTTCCAATGCAGCCACAACAAAAATATAAAGAAGAACACCTTTTGTTGTGCCGCTGGACAATATATAAACCAATTCAGAATCAGAGAGTTCATGAACATGATTTTGATGAACAAGCTTATAATGTTTCTCATCCACCATATCCAGACTATGAATCTTATCGTCAAAAATCTTTATAATTTTCGCAAGGACTTCTTTTGAAATCTTGTAATTTTTCATTGCCCTGAACATCAGTTTATAAGTGTCTGCATCTTCGCCATTGCAGTTAAAATATACCGCACGAGTTGCCTTCTTTTTCAAAATAAAGAATACGATTGAAGTATCTTCTGGAAGTTCACCCAAACCGGTAATTTCCTCAAATCCATTGTTTTCATATATATCTTTTATTTTGGATTTATAGTATTTCTTCCGGTAAATATGTTGCTCTGTAAAATTAGTTCTGGTTCCCATATTGCAATCTGATTTTAAAACAGTGATATATTTGTAAATAAAATCATCATGGTAAAAAATTATTTCTAAGGATACATTGTCGTAATTATAATGCTTATCTTCAAGGCGGAATTCACCAAGAATGGAATAACAACAATCCAGTAATTCTATGGCGGAAGTCTTACCAGAAGCGTTCTTACCGACAAATGCTGCCGTATTAAATATATACAATTCATCAGCGATTTCCTGCAATTCATATTCTTTGTCTTCGCTTGTTTTTTTAGATTTGGAAACAAAATCAATTGTAAAATTATCACAGCAATTTTTGTAGTTTGTTGCACAAACTCTTAACAGTTTCATACTGTACACCTTCCTTTATTAGTATCTATAAATATTATAACTTGAAAATAAGATTAAAACAATATTTTTGTTATAATTTTTATTAATTTATTCATATTTGAATTTTATATATATTAAAACAATATTTTTTGTTATTTTTAATTTTTTTAATACTATGAAAATCAGTGTAAAGGTGTATGGTTCGAGTGAAGATGGGCTGCTTATGATTGGCAAATACCGGCTTTACCCAGGAGTTGTAATGTACTATAATCTATAGAGAGAGAAAAACAAGGAGATGTGGGAAATCGTATTTTCGGAACAAAGCAGTAATGCAAACATGTATAAACGACAGCTCTTCGCACAAACTATAGAGGAAAAGATGTGCGGATTATCGGCAAATAAAAATTTACTGAAATAATTTGGAGGGAGGAAATGGTGAAAGAAAAAAGACCAATCTTAAGAAACAGATTTTATTTATATCTGACAGAATTTTTTTCTGGAATGTCAGTTATGGCAGTGGAGCTTGGCGCCAGCAGACTGATGGCTCCTTATTTTAGCTCCTCGCAGATCGTATGGACGATTATCATCGGAACGATCATGATAGCAATGGCTCTTGGAAATATTTATGGCGGAAGAAGTGCCGATAAAAATCCGGATCCGGATAAATTGTATGGTCGTATTTTGATTGCGGCGATCTGGATTGCACTCATACCTGTGTTGGGTAAGTATGTGATACTTGGCATTTCTGCACTTCTGATTTTTACAGTCAGCAGCAATTTCCTCATCATAGCCGGTTTTGCCGCGTGTATGGTGATATTTGTTTTTCCTTTATTTTTACTGGGAACGGTTACCCCTTCTCTTGTAAAATATACGGTAGATAATCTTGAGGACAATGGCAGGCTGGTTGGAAATTTAAATGCATCGAATACGATCGGAAGCATTATTGGTACATTTGTGCCGACATTTATCAGTATTCCAACCGTAGGAACATCTATTACATTTTTCATATTTGCCGGGATTTTGCTTGTGCTTGCTATTTTGTATTTTGTAAGTGGAAACGGAAATTTTTTCAGAGTCCGGAAGCTTCCGATCAGCATCGTAATCTTCTTGATTTGTGTGGTTCTGGGACATGATAACAGTTTTGCATTCTGGCAGGACGATCTGACTTATGAGGGGGAATCCATTTATAACTATCTTCAGGTTTATGAGGATGATGATAAGGTGGTCCTTTCCACAAATGTTTTGTTTGGAGTGCAGTCTGTGTATAAAAAAGAAAAAGGACTGACAGGCATGTATTACGATTATGCAATGGCAGCGCCTTTCATGACAGGTATCAATGATAAGAACGAAATCAATATTTTGATTTTGGGAAATGGAACCGGGACTTATGCTACGCAGTGTACGAGATATTTTGAAAATGTAAATATATCCGGAGTTGAGATTGATCAGAAAATCACAGACCTTGCTGTGCAGTATTTTGAATTGCCCGAGAGCGTGGAGGTTACGACCTATGACGGACGGGCATATTTGAATACAATTCAGGAGAAATATGATGTAATCATGGTAGATGCCTATCAGGATATTACAATTCCGTTTCAGATGTCTTCTGTAGAATTTTTTGAACTGGTAAAGGAGCATCTCACAGATGACGGAGTCATGGTTGTAAATATGAATATGAGAGGCACTGAGGAAGGAAACATCAACCAGTATCTGGCGGATACTATATCAAAGGTCTTTTCCACGGTTTATACGGCAGATGTTTTGGGAACGACGAACCGGGAATTATTTGCATCCAATAATCCGGCTATGATAGAAGTTTTTAAAAGGAATACAGATGCCGAGAATAACAAAGAAATGAAAACAATGATGGGAAAAATAGCTCCGGAACTGACCGCATATGTTCCTGGCGATTACCTGATGACGGATGATAAGGCTCCTGTGGAATTGCTTGGTATGAAGGTCATAGATGAACTGATTCAGGATGAAATTGCACATTATAAGCAGATTTATAAAGATGGTGGTTTGAAGGCTCTTTTGAGAATGTTGCAATAAGGTACATAAATAATTGGAAGGAGAAATGTGTGTATGAGCAATCGTTTGAAAAATGAAAAAAGTCCGTATCTTCTGCAGCATGCAGACAATCCTGTAGACTGGTATCCATGGGGAGAGGAAGCTTTTGAAAAGGCAAGACGGGAGGATAAGCCTGTTTTTCTGAGCATTGGCTACAGTACCTGCCACTGGTGTCATGTCATGGCGCATGAAAGTTTTGAAAATGAAGAAATTGCAGGCATTCTCAACCAGTATTTTGTGGCTGTGAAAGTGGATCGGGAGGAGCGACCCGATATTGACAGTGTTTATATGGCCGTATGCCAGGCAATGACGGGAAACGGCGGATGGCCGATGAGCATTTTTATGACACCAGATCAGAAACCATTTTATGCCTGTACGTATGTCCCTCCTGCTGCCCGCTATGGAATGATGGGATTTCGTGAACTTCTCCTAGTGGTTGAAGACCGATGGAAGAACAAACGGCCACAACTTTTGGAATCTGCTGATCTGATTCTTGACCATCTTACATCCGAAAACAGTCAGGGAGAAGGAAACATAGATACGGATCTGCCCCGCCAGGCGGCAAATCTTTTTGCACAGAGTTTTGACAAACAGTATGGTGGTTTTGGCAATGCACCAAAATTTCCGACACCGCATAATCTGATTTTTCTTACTTTATATTCTGTTCTTTATCATGAGAAGAACGCCTTTGAGCAGGTGAAGGTGACGTTGAAAAAAATGAGGCGCGGGGGAATTTTCGACCAGATTGGATATGGCTTTTCCAGATATTCGACCGATCGATATTTTCTGGTTCCTCATTTTGAGAAGATGCTTTACGATAATGCGCTGCTGATTCTGGCGTATGCCATTGCTTATCAAGTGTCCGGAGAACGTATGTTTCTTGATACGGCAGAAAAGACGGCAGCGTATGTTTTTCGGGAAATGACAGGACCTCAGGGAGAATTTTATTCTGCGCAGGATGCTGACAGTGAGGGGCAGGAAGGCAGATTTTATTTCTGGGAGTACAAAGAAGTCATGCAAGTGCTCGGAGAAGAGGCTGGTAAAAAATTCTGTTGTCAGTTTGGAATCGTGGAGGATGGTGTGTTTGAGGGAAAGAATATTCCAAATCTGCTGAGTGGAAATGCAATCTCCGATGAATTTGAGCAGGAGAGAAAGACTCTGTACGAATATCGAAAATCACGTGCACCGCTTCATCTGGATGATAAAGTTCTCACGGCATGGAATTCTCTGATGATCTGTGCACTGGCGGTGCTTTACCGGGTAACAGGAAACAATCGTTATCTTCTGGCCGCAGAGAAAAATCAGCAATTTATAGAACGATATCTTGTGAAAGAAAATCTTCTCTATGTAAGCTGCAGAGACCAGAAACGTTCGGTCAATGGTTTTCTGGATGATTATGCTTATTATGGGGCTGCCCTTCTCTGTCTGTATCAGGCCTCTTCAAAAGAGGTTTATCTGCAGCGTGCAAGAGACATTTTAGAAGAAACCCGGCAGCAGTTTGCGGATAAAAAGAATGGCGGATATTTTCTGTATGGAACAAAAAATGACAGTCTGATCACAAAGCCGAAGGAAACGTATGACGGAGCTATGCCGAGCGGAAATTCTGTCATGGCGTATAATCTTGTGAGATTCTCTCAACTGGAAGAGAGTATGGAAAACAACAGAAGGGCACAGCAGCAGCTTGCCTTTTTGTCAGAAGAAGCGAAAAAGTATCCGGCAGGCTATACGCTGTTTCAGACAGCCCTGCTTTTGTATCTGTATCCGCCTGAGAAAATCACAGTTGTTTTGGCAGGAGAAGAGCCAGAGAAAGTTCTGGTGTCTCTTCCTCTTTATGCGGATGTGAGAATTTTGACAGAACCCACAGACGAATATGCCCTTATCAATGGAAAAACAACATATTATGTATGCAAAGATTATACCTGTCTTCCGCCATCGAATGAAATGCCTTGTTGAAATTACAGAAGGATTAATGATATACTATTTCTTTCACAATTTCCTATTTATCGAGTTGTTCGTATGTGCACCGCATTTCCTAATCACCGGAACAGACTGCCAACGGCAAGGTTGGGCTTGAAGGCTTCCGAACAGCCATTTGCACATGGGAGGCTTTCCACATCAAGTGCGCTCTCTCCGCTTGTGCAGGCAACCTGTTGATTTTCTTGTTTGGCTGCGCCGCCTATGGATTGCTTTTCAAACAAACTCGCGCCCTGCGCTCAAACAGTGTTTTCAAAGCAATCGCTATGCTCGCCAAGCCTGCGAAAAT
>JAUNPJ010000066.1 GCA_030536755.1 Eubacteriales bacterium
AAGAGCAATCCATAAGCGGCGCAGAAAAAGCAAGAAAATCGACATGCCTGTACGGCGGTATCCCTCCCGGGCGAGTGGCGGTCATGTGGAAAGACGCCGGAAGTTATCGACCCGAAAACCGTGCCGTTGGGAAGTGTTTCGTTGACCAGGAAAGCGGTGCACATATGACCTTACAAACAGGAAGTTTTTGAATTTGAAAAAAATTTATTTTGGGGCTTGTCAAACGGAAAATTTAGTTGTATTATTTTTAACATAGTTGATAAAAAATTAACAGTAGAGAAAGGGAATTTGTAAAATCTTGCAAAATAGGAAAATATAGGGAAATATTTTCATTGTGCTTTTTATATGTTTTTATTATATATTAAACTGGAATTATATAATAATAGACTGCTTTTGCCTGATTTTATTTTTTTAACCATCTATTGTTAAAAAAATAACAAAAATTGGCTTTTAAAATGGAAAGGAGACTTTATGAGCAGCAAAATCACGATTATTGGGGCTGGAAGTGTTGGAGCAACGATTGCGTATACATTATCCCATGAGGACATCGCATCAGAGATTGTTTTGATTGACATCAATAAGAAAAAAGTGGCTGGTGAAGTCATGGATATTTCTCAGGGAACCTGTTTCAGAGATCCAATCTCAATTCAGGCAGGCGAATATGAGGATGCAAAAGGTTCTGACATCGTCATTATCACATCTGGTATTGCACGTAAGCCGGGACAGACAAGAATTGAGCTAACCCAGACAAATGTAAATATTTTAAAAACCATTACTCCGGAAATTGTAAAGGCGGCTCCAGATGCGCTTTATGTCATTGTCAGCAATCCGGTGGATATTATGACGTATGTATTTACAAAAATTTCCGGTCTGCCGGAGAGTCAGATCATCGGTTCCGGAACGATTCTGGATACTGCCCGTCTGCGCTGCGGAATTTCAGAGCAGTATAAAATTGCACAGAAAAATATTCATGCATATGTGTTTGGTGAGCATGGGGATACTTCTTTTGTTCCGTGGACGGGTGCTTATATTTCCGGTGTCAGTGTAGATGAATACTACGAACTGGCAAAATCCAAAGGACTGGATATCGAGCCTCTGGATAAGGAAGGACTGGAAGAATATGTTCACAAATCCGGCGGTATGGTGATTGCAAACAAAGGTGCAACCTTCTATGCAGTAGCAACAGCTGTCTGCAAGCTGTGCAATATTTTGCTTGCTTCCTCTGATTCCATTGCAACGGTATCTTCCATGATGCACGGGGAGTATGGAATTGAAGATGTTTGTCTGAGTACACTGACGATGGTGGGACCGAACGGTATTCAGGGTAAGGTGCCGATGCGGATGAATAAGCATGAGATTGAAAAACTGCAGGCAAGTGCCAATGCACTGAAAGCAGTGATTGCGCAGATTGAATTATAAACAATTATAGTATCTGTTCAGTACCCTCACAGATACGAGCCAAAATCCATGAAAAATCATCTTTGATGATGGGATTTTGGCTTGTATGTCTCGGGATTTTCATGCAAAATGCATGAAAACACCTCGCGGGATATTACCTGCTGAACAGTTACCAATTATACTTGATTTGTACAAAGAAAGGAAAAGTATGATGAAATACAGTTATTATCCAGGCTGTACACTCAGAACGAAGGCAAAGGATCTGGATGCGTATGCCAGAGCATCTGCCAGAGTATTGGGATTTGAGCTGGAAGAGATCGAAAACTGGCAGTGCTGCGGCGGCGTATATCCGCTCGGCAGCGACGAGATTGCCACCAAGCTTTCCTCTGTCCGGGCGCTGAATGAGGCAAAAGAAAAAGGGCAGGATCTGGTCACTCTCTGTTCGGCCTGTCATCATGTGATCAAGCGTGTAAATGACGATATGAAAAACGTAGAGGATATCCGAACAAGAGCCAATAATTATATGCAGCTGGAAGAACCGTACTGCGGAGAGACAACCGTACTGCATTATCTGGAAGTGCTTCGAGACAGAGTCGGATTTGATACGATCAAAGAAAAAGTCGTAAATCCGTTTACGGGAAAAAAGATTGGTGCTTATTATGGATGTCTTCTGCTGCGCCCGGGAAAAATCCTGGAATTTGACGATCCGGAAAATCCATCGATTATTGAGGAATTTATCCGCGCGATCGGGGCAGAACCTGTGATTTATCCTTACCGCAATGAGTGCTGCGGCGGTTATATTTCTCTGAAAGAGAAAGAAATGTCAAAAAATATGTGCAGCAGGATTATGGAAAGTGCAGAGGGGTTTGGGGCAGAAATGCTGATCACGGCCTGTCCATTGTGTCTGTACAACTTGAATCACAGTGATACACAGAACAAACTTCCCGTTTATTATTTTACAGAGCTTCTCGCAGAAGCACTTGGCGTGAAAGAGGAGGTGACAAAACAGTGAGTGATGCAGCGAAACAGGCAGAATTAATCAGAGAAATCAGCGGAGTCAATCCACTGAAATGTATGAAATGCGGAAAATGTTCCGCTACCTGTCCGGCGTTCGAGGAGATGGACATCAAACCACATCAGTTCGTATCTTACATCCTGAATGAAGACATTGAGGCGCTGGCAAATTCCAAGTCGCTGTGGAAATGCTTATCCTGCTTTGCATGCGTGGAGCGTTGCCCGAGAGACGTAAAACCAGGAAAACTCATTGATGGAGTCAGACAGCTTGTGGTTCGCCAGAAAGGACAGGATTATCTGTCACCGAATGAAATTCCAGAGTTGCTGGATCCGGAAATTCCGCAGCAGTTGTTAGTCAGTGCATTCAGAAGATACAGGAGGTGAGACAGGTGCAGAGAATCGGAGTATTTGTCTGCCACTGCGGAAGCAACATTGCCGCTTCGGTAGACGTAAAAAAAGTTGCAGATGTGGTTCGGATGGAACCGGGAGTTGTCTATTCGGAAGATTATCAGTACATGTGTTCCGAGGCCGGACAGGAAAAGGTAATCAATGCGATCAGAGAATATGGTCTGACCGGCGTTGTAATCTGTTCCTGTTCCCCGCGTATGCATGAAGCTACATTCCGAAAAGCAGTAGAAAAAGCGGGATTAAACCCATACATGGTGGAGATTGCCAATATCCGTGAGCACTGCTCCTGGATTCACAAAGACATGGAAGAGGCCACCAAAAAGGCAGTGATTCTGGCAAGAGCAGCCATTGCAAAAGTCAATCTGAACACACCACTTCAGCCGGGCGAGAGCCGTGTGACAAAACGCGCGCTGGTCATCGGCGGAGGTATCGCAGGAATTCAGACAGCACTTGATATTGCAGATGCAGGCTATGAAGTAGATATTGTGGAGAAGACACCAAGTATCGGCGGAAGAATGTCTCAGCTTGACAAAACCTTCCCGACACTCGACTGTGCCGCCTGCATTCTCACGCCGAAGATGGTGGAAGCATCTGCCCATGAAAAAATCAATATTTATACATATAGCGAGGTAGAAAAGGTTTCTGGTTTTGTGGGAGATTTTACCGTAGATATTCGCAAAAAAGCCCGCTATGTAGACGAAAATAAATGTACCGGCTGTGGTGTGTGTCAGGAAAAATGTCCATCCAAAAAGACACCAAGTGAATTTAACCGTGGTCTGAATACGCGAAGTGCAATTTACACACCGTTTGCGCAGGCAATTCCGAATGTGCCGGTGATCGATACAGAAAGCTGTATCAAATTTAAGACAGGAAAATGCGGTGCCTGCTCGAAAGTATGTCAGGCAGGTGCGATTGATTATACACAGAAAGATACCATCATCACGGAAAAATATGGCGCGATTGTTGTTGCGACCGGATTTGATATGATCAAGCTGGACAATTACGATGAGTATGCCTATAACCAGAGCAAGGACGTTGTCACTTCTCTGGAGCTGGAGCGTATCATGAATGCCGCAGGACCGACGAAAGGTCATCTGGAGCGCCTTTCTGATGGAAAAGCACCGAAGGAAATGGTGTTTATCCAGTGTGTGGGAAGCCGCTGCGATGATCACAGAGGCAAGAGTTATTGCTCCAAGATCTGCTGTATGTACACAGCGAAGCATGCTATGCTGATTCGTGACAAATATCCGGATGTGAATGTGACCGTGTTCTATATCGATGTGCGTACACCGGGTAAAAACTTTGATGAGTTTTACCGCCGGGCAGTGGAACAGTACGGTGTCAATTATATCAAAGGTCAGGTTGGAAAAGTCATTCCGCAGCCAAACGGCAAGCTTCTGGTGCAGGGAAGTGACCTTCTGGACAACAAACAGATTCTTAAGGAAGCGGATATGGTTGTTCTGGCTGCTGCGATTGAGCCGGATCCGTCCGTCAGAAAAATTGCAACGATGCTGACCGCAAGTATTGATACCAACAATTTCCTGACAGAAGCGCACGCAAAGCTTCGCCCGGTGGAATCCCCGACGGCAGGTATTTTCCTTTCCGGTGTATGTCAGGGACCAAAGGATATTCCGGAAACCGTATCTCAGGCAGGAGCTGCCGCTGTCAAAGCAATCGGGCTTCTGGCAAAAGACAAACTGATGACGAATCCATGTACCGCAAAGCCGGATGAGCTGTTGTGCAACGGATGTTCCTCCTGTGCCAATGTATGTCCTTATGGAGCGATTACTTATGAGGAAAAAGAGGTCAACGACCATGGTATCCGTGAAGTGCGCCGCCTTGCCAAGGTAAACAGTGCGTTGTGTCAGGGCTGTGGTGCCTGCACCGTTGCCTGTCCGTCCGGAGCCATGGATTTACAGGGATTTTCAAACAGACAGATTATCGCGGAGGTAGATGCAATATGTCGATAGAAAACAAAGAAGAATTCAGACCTAAAATTGTGGCATTCTGCTGTAACTGGTGCAGTTATGCGGGGGCCGATCTGGCGGGAAGCAGCCGCCTGAGCTATCCGGCAGATGTAAAGATCATTCGTGTTCCCTGTTCCTGCCGTGTAAATCCGATGTTTATCCTGCGTGCTTTTGAGAAAGGCGCAGACGGAGTGATCATGTGCGGATGCCATCCGGGAGACTGTCATTACAGTACAGGAAACTATTATGCGAGAAGGCGTATGACATTGCTGTTTTCCATGCTTGACTATCTTGGTGTGGAAAACGGACGTACCCGTGTGGAATGGGTATCTGCCGCAGAGGGCGTAAAATTTTCCACGACCATGAATGAGTTTGCGGAGAAAATCCATTCGCTTGGAAAAAATGTAAGATTGGGGGATTTGAGATGCAGGAAATAGTAAATCGTGCAAAAGAGCTGCTTGCAGACGGGACAGTAGCCCGCGTTCTTGGATGGAAAGCGGGAGAGATGTCTTACGATGTGCAGCCTGCGTATTTTGAAACAGCCCAGTTTCTGGATGAGTTTGTGTACAATGGATTCTGCGGTGCAAACTTAAGCAAATATATGATTGAGGCATCCAAATTGGAAGGAAAAACACTGGTGTGCTTAAAACCATGCGATACATATAGCTTCAACCAGCTTTTGAAGGAACATCGTATTGACAGAGAGAAAGCGTACATTATCGGTGTGGGATGCAAAGGCAAACTGGATATTGAGAAGATCAAAGCACAGGGAATCAAAGGAATCCAGAAGATTGACGGGGCAGAGCTTGCAGATGAGGCAGATACACTGACGATTCAGACACTGTATGGAGAGAAAAACTGTGCTTATGCAGAGGCCATGCTGGAGCGATGCCATGTGTGTAAGGGAAAAGAGCATCAGATTTACGATGAACTGATTGGGGTGTCAAAAGACACAAAAGATGCAGATCGTTTTGCCGAGGTGGAGCGCATTGAGCAGATGAGTCCGGAAGAGAAATTTGCATTTTTCCAGAAGGAACTGAGCAAATGCATTCGCTGCAATGCCTGCAGAAATGTTTGTCCTGCCTGCAGCTGCAGAAAATGTGTCTTCGACAGCACGAAATTTGACAGCTCCCAGAAGGCAAATGCAGATTCCTTCGAAGAAAAAATGTTCCATATTATCCGTGCGTTCCATGTGGCAGGAAGATGTACCGATTGCGGAGAATGCAGCAGGGTCTGTCCGCAGGGAATTCCGCTTCATCTGTTTAACCGCAAGTTTATTAAGGATATCAATGAGTTTTACGGAGAATATCAGGCTGGGGAAGAGATCGAAGCCGATGCACCGCTGACCAGCTTCACATTTGAAGATGTAGAACCAAGTATTGTGAAAGAGAGGGGATAATGGATGTATAAGATAGCAAAAGAAAATCTCAGCACATTATTCCAGAAGATTGCTGGAAATCAGGAACTGTATCTGCCTGTAAAAGTGGGAAATCAGGTGAATTTCGGAGCCTGGAGCGAAGATGCAGAAGTGGATCTGGATACATTGAAAACAGTAAAATCCCCGAAAGATGCGTTTTTTCCGCAGAGTGAGAATTTATATACCTGTGTGAGAGACGGCAAAAAACTGTCCGTGGAGCCGGAGCAATTAAAAGAACAGGATTTTGTCGTGTTCGGCATGAAAGCCTGTGATGTAAGAGGGGTTGAGGTGCTGGACAAAGTTTTTCTGGCGGAGCCGGTCGACTCTTTCTATGCGGCGAGAAGAGCGCATGGAACAATTGTAGTCATGGCCTGCAGAGAGCCGGAGGAGAGCTGTTTTTGCAGTGTGTTTGGCATTGACTGTGCAGATCCTTCTGCCGATGTGGCTGTATGGACGACAGAGGAAGAACTTTACTGGAAAGCGCTGACAGAAAAAGGTGAGGCACTCACAGAACAGGTCAAAGATCTGCTTACTGAAACTACGGAAGAAAAAGTGGAGGAGCAGAAGAAAGCAATTCGCGAGATTGTGGAAAAACTGCCAAATGCACAGTTGTCTTTAGAAGGATGGAATGGGGATGCCTTACAGGAAAAATTTGATTCTTTGCTCTGGGAGGAACTGTACAAGCCTTGTCTGGCGTGTGGAACGTGTACCTTTGTATGCCCGACCTGCCAGTGTTATGACATCAAGGATTATGACACGGGACATGGAATCAAGCGTTATCGCTGCTGGGATTCCTGTATGTACTCTGATTTTACGATGATGGCACACGGCAACAACCGTACCAGCCAGATGCAGCGTTTCCGCCAGAGATTTATGCATAAGCTGGTATATTTCCCGGCAAACAACGACGGGGTGTATTCCTGTGTGGGCTGCGGGCGCTGTGTGGAAAAATGTCCATCGTCTTTAAATATTGTGAAAGTAATCAAAGCGTTTGAAAAACAGGGAGGTGACAAATCATGAGCGAATGTACCTGTCATAAAAATTATACGTTAGACACGCTGATTCCACAGGTGGGAATCATCACAGATATTCGTCAGGAAACCCCGGATGTAAAGACGTTTCGCGTCAATGCGCCGGACGGCGGAAAACTGTTTGAGCATATGCCGGGACAGTGCGCGATGGTCTGTGCACCTGGCATTAGTGAGGGAATGTTTTCCATCACATCCTCACCGACAAACAAAGAATATCAGGAGTTCAGTATTAAAAAATGCGGTATGCTGACAGACTATCTCCACAGCCTGGAAGTTGGTGATGAGATTACGGTAAGAGGACCTTACGGCAATCATTTTCCGGTGGAGACAGAATTAAAAGGAAAAAATCTTCTGTTTATTGCCGGAGGAATCGGTCTTGCACCACTTCGTTCCGTGATCAATTATGTGCTGGACAACCGTGAAAATTATGGCACGGTGGATATTCTCTATGGTTCCCGCTCTGCCGATGATCTTGTTCAGCTGAAAGAAATCCAGGAAGTATGGATGAAAACAGAGGGCGTGAATGTGTACCTGACCATTGACCGTGAGCAGGAGGGATGGGACGGACACGTGGGATTTGTACCGAATTATCTGAAGGAAATCGGTTTTTCCACAGATAAGACAGCGCTTGTGTGCGGACCGCCGATCATGATTAAGTTTGTACTGGCCGGCTTACAGGAACTTGGCTTTTCCAAAGAGCAGGTTTACACAACACTGGAGCTTCGCATGAAATGCGGAGTCGGAAAATGCGGTCGCTGCAACATCGGTTCCAAATATGTCTGCAAGGACGGACCGGTATTTCGCTGTGATGAAATTGATGAACTGCCTAATGAGTATTAGAATGAGTAGAAAGGACAAAACCGATTATGGAAAAAATGGTAAATGTATATTTTTTCGGTAAGAAATATCGTGTGCCTGCAGACCTGACGATTATGACTGCCATGGAGTATGCCGGATATACCCTCAAAAGAGGATGCGGCTGCCGCCATGGATTCTGCGGCGCATGCGCTACAATTTACAGAATCAAAGGCAAGAATGAGTTAAAGACCTGTCTTGCATGTCAGACGCAGGTAGAAGAAGGCATGTATGTGGCAAGTATTCCGTTCTTCCCGACTGACAAGAGAACGTATGACATAGAGGAAATTAAACCAGACCAGCAGATTATGATGGAACTTTACCCGGAAATCTACAGCTGTATCGGATGTAATGCCTGCACAAAAGCCTGTACACAGGATTTGAACGTGATGCAGTATATTGCTTACGCACAGAGAGGTGAACTGGAAAAATGCGCGGAAGAGTCTTTCGACTGCGTAAGCTGCGGCTGCTGTTCGGTCAGATGTCCAGCCGGAATTTCTCACCCGATGGTCGGACTTCTGGCAAGACGCCTCACAGGAAAATACATTGTTCCGGAGGCGAAACATCTCACTGCCAGAGTAGAAGAAATTAACAATGGTAAGTATGATGAGCTTATTGAACAGATTATGCAAAAGCCCATTACGGAAATGCAGGAACTTTACAACAACAGAGAGATTGAGAAATAGGAGGGCGTGAAACATGTATGCACCATACCCAGAAAACATGATGGAATCTATCAAAAAGGTAGAAGCTACAAGAGCAGAACGTATGGCAACAGAGCCTAGACGTCTGACAGCGGATGAAAAAGATGCTCTCTTGAAAGAGTTCCATCCGGATTATAACCCAGATGCGTTTGCAGAGATTAAAGTTGGACCAAATAAAGGCCAGAAAGCTCCACTTGAGTTGGCAGCAATGCTCCATTCGACAAGTCGTCTGATGAGTGAAACGATAGATCTTACAAAAATAGATTATGATGTTGATGTACTTGTGATTGGCGGTGGCGGAGCTGGCTCTTCCTGTGCCATTGAAGCCCACAATGCAGGTGCAAATGTCATGATCGTTACAAAACTTCGTATTGGTGATGCCAATACAATGATGGCTGAAGGAGGAATCCAGGCAGCAGATAAAGAAAATGATTCGCCGGTACAGCATTATCTGGATTGTTTTGGCGGCGGACACTTTGCTGCAAAGCCAGAGCTTGTAAAAAGACTTGTTATGGAAGCTCCGGATGCAATCAAATGGCTCAATGAACTTGGCGTGGAATTTGATAAAGAAGAAGACGGAAGAATGGTAACCACACATGGCGGTGGTACTTCAAGAAAAAGAATGCATGCTGCAAAAGATTATTCCGGAGCAGAAATTATGCGTACACTGAGAGATGAAGTTTTGAATCTTGGTATCCCGGTAGTTGAATTTACTTCTGCCGTTGAACTTTTGAAAGATGAAAAAGGACAGGTTGCCGGTGCTGTTCTTCTGAACATGGAGACAGGAGATTATTCGGTTGCAAAAGCAAAGACCGTAGTGATCGCAACAGGTGGTGCAGGACGAATGCATTATCAGGGATTCCCAACATCCAACCACTATGGTGCAACTGCAGATGGGCTTGTGCTGGGATACAGAGCGGGTGCTCCGCTTCTTTATCAGGATTCTATCCAGTATCATCCAACAGGAGCCGTATATCCACCACAGATTATGGGTGCGTTAGTAACAGAAAAAGTTCGTTCTGTTGGCGCACAGCTTGTAAATGGAAACGGAGAAGCTTATATTCATCCACTGGAAACGCGTGATGTAAATGCTTCCGGCGTTATCCGGGAGTGCCAAGAAGGACGCGGTGTAGAGGTCCCAGGTGGTCAGCAGGGAGTATGGCTTGATACGCCGATGATTGAAATCCTTGGTGGAGAGGGAACCATCGAAAAGAGAATTCCGGCTATGTTCCGTATGTACATGAACTATGGCATTGATATGAGAAAGGTGCCAATCTTGATTTACCCAACACTTCACTATCAGAATGGTGGTCTTGAGATTGATGGGGATGGATTTACAAAAACAATTCCGAATCTTTTAGTCGCAGGAGAGGCTGCAGGTGGAATTCATGGAAGAAACAGATTGATGGGTAACTCTCTTTTGGATGTGATTGTATTTGGCAGAAATGCAGGTAAAAAAGCTGCTGCAAAATGCAGATCGGTTGAACTTGGGGAGATAAACCTCAATCACATCAACACTTATGAAGAAGAACTTAAGGAGGCAAACGTAGAGACAGGAAATGTTTCTCCATTGTTGCTTCCGAAATATGCTCGTCACGAAAGATAAAACAAGATAACATAGTATATTTTTTTGTTTTATGGTAGAATAGCCTCGTGAGTTTACATACTTTCATGGAGCGAAGAAAGGAGAGGATTTGGAATGCGTGAAATAGAAGTGAGCCAGCTTACAGATGTGATTGAAAAGCTCTGTATTGAGGCGAACGAGCATCTTCCCGAAGATGTGAAATGTGCGATCAAAAACTGTCGTGCCTGTGAGGATGGCGAAATAGCAAAAGGAGTACTGGACAATATTATTGAAAACTTTACAATTGCAGATGAGGAGAATGTACCGATCTGTCAGGATACCGGAATGGCCTGTGTCTTTCTGGAAATCGGTCAGGATGTACATCTGGTTGGCGGAGATCTGACTGAGGCAGTCAATGAAGGCGTGCGCCGCGGATATGACAAAGGATATCTGCGCAAATCTGTGGTAAAGGATCCGGTGCGACGAGGAAACACGGGAGACAACACACCAGCTATGATTTATACAGAAATTGTTCCGGGTGAACAGGTGAAGATTACGGTGGGGCCAAAGGGATTCGGAAGCGAAAATATGAGTGCGATCCGTATGTTCAAGCCTTCCGCAGGTCTGCAGGGAATCAAAGACTTTATTCTGGAAACGGTAGAGACAGCAGGTCCAAACCCATGTCCGCCGATGGTAGTCGGAGTCGGAATCGGAGGAACGTTTGACAAGGCAGCCCTCCTTGCAAAAAAAGCATTGATGCGTCCGCTGGATTCTTCCAATGAAGATCCGTTTTATGCAGATCTGGAGAAAGAGATGCTGGAGAAAATCAATCAGCTTGGCATCGGTCCGCAGGGCTTTGGCGGAAAGACAACAGCCATCGGACTGAATATTGAGACATTACCAACGCACATTGCCGGTATGCCATGTGCCATCAACATCAACTGTCACGTGACCCGCCATAAAACGGAGGTGCTTTAAGATGGAAAAGAAAATTACACTCCCTCTTACTGAGGAACTGGCAAAAACACTTCATGCAGGAGACAGAGTCCTGCTGACCGGAACGATTTATACATCCCGTGATGCCGGACATAAGAGAATGTGCGAGGCACTGGCAGAAGGGAAAGAACTTCCCTTTGACCCGACTGACGCAACAATTTATTATGTAGGACCGACACCGGCCAAACCGGGACAGGTCATCGGTTCTGCCGGACCGACAACCAGCGGACGTATGGACGCTTATGCACCGACGATGATGTCCGTAGGTGCGAGAGGCATGATCGGAAAAGGCGCGCGTCTTCCGGAAGTGGTGGAAGCAATGAAGCAGTACAGTGGTGTTTATTTTGGTGCAATTGGAGGAGCCGGAGCGCTTCTTGCAAAATGCATCAAAAAAGCAGAGCTGATTGCGTACGAAGATCTTGGCGCGGAGGCGCTGAGAAAGCTTTATGTCGAGGATATGCCTCTGGTCGTGATCATCGACAGCGAGGGCAACAACCTCTATGAAGAGGGAAGAGCCGAATATCTGTCAAAACAGAAATAAAAATAAGCAAAAGAAGTAAAAGGAATGGAGAAAAGAAATGACTGATTTACTGGAAGCACTGATGATCTTATGTTTTGGACTTTCTTGGCCGATTTCGATCCGCAAGTCCTGGGTATCCAGAACCGCAAAGGGAAAAAGCCTGTTTTTTGAGTTTTTTATCTGGATTGGATACATATTCGGAATTACAAGAAAGGTAATCCTCTGGCAGCAGGCACTCACAACAGGAACCGCTCTGGACTGGCTGTTTTATCTGAGCTGGTTTTTCTATGTGCTGAATATTCTGGAAATCACCGTGGACATGGCACTGTATTTCAGAAATGTAAAATTGGATAGAGCTGCGGCTTCCTCTCTTTCTTAAAAATATAACAGAAAAAGCCCTTCATTATGGCAATGTAGCTTGACAAACATAGGGTGTTGAGCTATCATTAAATAATCTTTTGAAAGAAAAAGGAGGAGAGGAAATGAAGAAATCAACAAAATTTTTAAGTCTGTTGCTCGCAGGCGTACTGACAGTCGGCTCTCTTGCAGGATGCGGCGGCGACAAGGCAGCATCTGACAGCGCGGCATCCGGCAGCGATTCTGCTAAAACAGAAGAATCTGCATCTGGTGAAGTATTCAAGATCGGTGGTATCGGACCTACAACCGGAGCAGCAGCAATTTATGGACAGGCTGTAAAGAATGCAATGGAACTTGCAGTAAACGAGATCAACGAAGCAGGCGGAATCAACGGCGTCCAGGTAGAGATGAAATTTGAGGACGACGAGCATGACGCAGAGAAATCCGTTAACGCTTACAATACTCTGAAAGACTGGGGTATGCAGGCGCTTCTTGGAACTGTTACATCGACTCCATGTATCGCAGTTGCAGCGGAAGCTACAAACGACAACATGTTTCTGCTGACACCATCTGGTTCTGCAGTAGACTGTGTTGCAGCAGAAAATGCATTCCGTGTATGTTTCTCTGACCCGGGTCAGGGTGCAGCATCTGCACAGTACATCGGAGAGAACAAACTGGCTTCTAAAGTAGCAGTTATTTATGACAGCTCTGATGTATATTCTTCCGGTATCTATGAGAAATTTGCAGCAGAAGCAGCAAATCAGGGATTTGAGATTGTATCTGCAGAGGCATTTACAGCAGACAACAACAAAGACTTCTCTACACAGCTTCAGAAAGCAAAAGATGCAGGTGCAGAGCTTGTATTCCTTCCAATCTACTATACAGAGGCAGCTCTGATTCTTGGACAGGCAGACAAGATGGGATATGATCCTACATTCTTCGGATGTGATGGTATGGACGGTATCCTGACCGTGGAAAACTTTGATACAGCACTGGCAGAGGGCGTGATGCTTCTGACACCGTTTGCAGCAGATGCAGAGGATGAGGCAACTCAGAATTTTGTATCCACATACAAAGAGAAATATGGTGATATTCCGAACCAGTTCGCAGCAGATGCTTACGATGGTATGTATGCGATCAAAGCAGCATTTGAGAAAGCAGAAGTGACACCGGATATGAGTGCTTCTGATATCTGTGAGGCTGTAAAACCTGCAATGACAGAGATCACTGTACAGGGTCTTACCGGCGGTGAGGACGGAATCACATGGACAGCAGATGGAGAGCCAAACAAATCTCCAAAAGCTGTTGTGATCAAAGATGGCGCTTATACAGCAATGTAAAAATTGAATCATTCGTCAATAGAAATTGGCAAGGAAAGCCAGAAGAAATTGCAGAAGGCAAATTTCTTCTGGCTTTCTTGATTAGATTAGTGTATGATAGGTACATAAGAAAATGATGAAAGAGGTGCATTATGAGTTTCATATCATATTTAATCAATGGCTTAAGCCTTGGAAGTGTGTATGCGATTATCGCACTTGGTTATACGATGGTATATGGTATTGCCAAGATGCTGAACTTTGCTCATGGTGACATTATTATGATTGGCGGATACGTAGTTTTCCTTGCTACAAGTTCTGCCGGAATGCCGCCGCTTCTTGCCGTACTGCTTTCTGTAATTGTATGTACAGTACTTGGGGTAACGATTGAGCGTATCGCCTATAAACCTTTGCGTGAGGCACCATCCCTGGCTGTTCTGATCACCGCAATCGGTGTCAGCTATCTGCTTCAGAACGTTGCATTGCTGCTGTTCGGAGCAAATCCCAAATCGTTTACATCGGTAGTTCCGTTTTCCGGACTGTCTCTGGCAGGAGGAAATCTTAATATCTCCGGAGAGGCGATTGTAACCATTCTTTCCGGTATTGTGATCATGGTCGGACTGTCTGTTTTCATTAAGAGAACAAAGGCTGGTCAGGCAATGTTGGCTGTATCGGAGGATAAAGGTGCCGCTCAGCTTATGGGTATCAATGTAAATGGAACGATCGGTCTGACATTTGCG
This sequence comes from Eubacteriales bacterium, assembly GCA_030536755.1. Classification (GTDB taxonomy): domain Bacteria; phylum Bacillota; class Clostridia; order Lachnospirales; family Lachnospiraceae; genus JALFVM01. Next base: position 14,288 of record JAUNPJ010000066.1, read on the forward strand.
ATTGGATCTGCGCTTGCAGCGATTGCAGGTGCACTTTTGTGTTCTGCATATCCGACTTTGAATCCTTATACTGGTTCCATGCCTGGTATCAAGGCATTCGTGGCTGCCGTATTCGGTGGTATTGGTTCGATTCCGGGGGCGATGATCGGAGGAATCCTTCTCGGAGTTATTGAGATATTGTCAAAGGCTTATATCTCTTCTCAGTTATCAGATGCAATCGTATTTAGTGTACTGATTATCGTTCTTCTTGTGAAGCCTACCGGTATCATGGGTAAGAAGATTAATGAGAAGGTGTAGGTGAGAAAGAAATGAAGAAAACAATGAGTAAAACAACAAAAAGTAATTTTATTACATATGGCATGGTGTTGGCTGTATATCTGATCGTACAGGTAATGATTATGACAGGAAATCTCTCCAGTCTGCTCCAGGGGCTTCTTGTACCGCTTTGTATTTATGTGATTCTGGCAGTTTCTTTGAACCTGACGGTTGGTATTTTGGGAGAACTTAGCCTTGGTCATGCCGGTTTTATGTGTGTCGGCGCATTTTCCGGCGCGTTTTTCTCCAAATGCACAAACGGAGTGCTTCCGGATGGACTGCGTTTTCTGCTGGCCCTTCTGATCGGTGCGCTGGTAGCTGCTGTATTTGGAATTCTGATTGGTATTCCGGTACTTCGCTTGTACGGAGACTATCTGGCAATCGTAACACTGGCATTTGGTGAGATTATCAAAAATGTCGTAAACGTATTGTTTGTAGGAAGAGACAGCAATGGATTCCATTTTTCCATGAAAGATACGATGTCTTTGAATCTCGCTGAGGGAGGAGAGGCAATCATCAAAGGACCGCAGGGAATTTCCGGAACACCAAAGGATGCAACATTTACAATCGGTGTGATTTTGATTCTTTTGACACTGGTAATCGTACTGAATATGATTAACTCCAGAACCGGCCGTGCCATCATGGCAATCCGTGACAACCGTATTGCGGCGGAATCTGTGGGAATTGATATCACAAAATATAAATTGCTTGCATTTTCTGTTTCCGCAGCACTGGCAGGTATGGCAGGTGTTCTGTATGCCCACAACCTGTCCACACTGACAGCTCTTCCTAAGAATTTTGGTTACAATATGTCCATCACGATTCTTGTATTTGTCGTTTTGGGTGGTATTGGAAGCATTCGCGGTTCCATCATTGCAGCAGTGATTCTGACACTGCTTCCGGAGCTTTTGAGAGGTTTGAATGATTATCGTATGTTGATTTACGCAATCGTTCTGATTGTGATGATGATTATGAACTGGAATCCAAAAGCGAAGGCAATGCTGGCAAGATACATGCCGAAATCATTGTTTGGCAAAAAGAACGCTGCAAAGGAGGGCGAGTAATATGGCATTATTGGAAGTAAAAAATCTGGGAATCTCCTTTGGCGGTCTTCGTGCGGTAGATGGATTTAACGTATCCATTGAGCAGGGACAGCTTTACGGACTGATCGGACCAAACGGTGCCGGTAAGACAACGGTGTTCAACCTTCTGACTGGCGTGTATAAGCCTGATTCCGGTTCTGTTGTTTTAGATGGTGTGGATATTACCGGCAAAAAAACAATTGAGATCAACAAAGACGGTATTGCCAGAACATTCCAGAACATTCGTCTTTTTAAAGATCTGTCCGTGCTGGACAACGTAAAGGTTGGTCTGCACAACGGTCATCCTTACAGCACACTGGAAGGAATTTTGCGCCTTCCGAAATATTTTAAAGTGGAAAAAGAAATGAACGAGAAGGCTATGGAACTTTTGAAGGTATTTGATCTGGATAAAGAATGTGATTTCCTGGCTTCCAATCTTCCTTACGGAAAACAGAGAAAGCTGGAGATTGCCAGAGCATTGGCGACACAACCAAAACTGCTTCTTCTTGACGAGCCGGCAGCCGGTATGAACCCGAACGAGACAAAGGAACTGATGGATACGATCCGTTTTGTGCGGGATGAATTCAAGATGACTATTCTTCTCATTGAGCATGATATGAAGCTGGTAAGCGGTATTTGTGAGGAACTGACGGTATTGAATTTCGGTCAGGTTCTGGCTCAGGGAGACACAAGCACTGTTCTCAATGATCCGCGTGTCATTACGGCTTACTTAGGAGAATAGGAGGGGATACAGGATGTCAATGTTAAAAGTTACAGATTTGGAAGTATACTATGGTATGATCAAAGCAATCAAGGGCATTTCCTTTGAGGTAAATCAGGGAGAGGTCATTGCGTTGATCGGAGCAAACGGTGCCGGAAAAACCACAATTTTGCACACAGTTACTGGACTGATCCAGCCAAAACATGGTAAAATAGAATTTGAAGGAAGCGATATCACCAAGACACCCGCTCATAAGATCGTGTCCATGGGCATGGCCCATGTGCCGGAAGGGCGAAGAGTATTTGCACAGCTTTCCGTATACGAAAATCTGAAAATGGGTGCTTACACACGAAAAGATAAAAATGAGATTGAAGACACGCTGGCAACTGTCTATAAACGTTTTCCGCGACTGGAAGAACGTAAAAATCAGATGGCAGGAACGTTAAGCGGCGGTGAGCAGCAGATGCTTGCCATGGGACGCGCACTCATGTCTCATCCGAAAATTATTCTGATGGATGAACCTTCCATGGGATTGTCACCTATTTTTGTAAATGAGATTTTCAATATTATTCAGGAAGTCAGCGCCAGCGGAACGACGGTTCTTCTGGTAGAGCAGAATGCGAAAAAGGCTCTGTCCATTGCAGACAGGGCATACGTTCTGGAGACTGGTAATATTGTACTGGATGGCGATGCAAAGGAATTGATGAACAACGATTCTATCAAAAAGGCATATTTGGGTGAATAGGAGGGATTCTATGAAAAACTATGTAATTGCGATTTCCAGACAGTTTGGAAGCGGTGGCAAGACCATCGGTGAAAATCTTGCGAAAGAGCTTGGGGTGAATTGTTACAGCCGAGAAATTCTTCGTATGGCTTCCGATGAAAGCGGAATCAAAGAAGAACTTTTTAACGCCAACGATGAAAAAATCAGCAATGGAATTCTTACCGGAATATCAAAAAACATCTACAATGGTCAGTTGATTCCTCCGGGAGACAAGGATTTTGTTTCTCCGGAAAATCTGTTTTATTATCAGGCAAAGATCATCAAAGATCTGGCTTCCAGAGAATCCTGCGTCATCGTGGGAAGATGTGCAGATTTTGTTTTGAAGGATTATGAAAACCTGATTAGTGTGTTTGTGCATGCACCGAAAGAGTATTGTCTGGCGCGTGCGGCAGAACGTGTGGCTTTGAAGGGAAAAGAACTGGAGAAATTTGTGGCAAAGACAGATAAGTACCGTGGTGCATTTTATAAATATTACACGGGAAGAGAATGGGAAGATGCCAGAAATTATCACCTATGCCTGGACAGCAGCCAGCTTGGATTTGAGAAGACCGGAGAGGTCATCAAGGCATATATGAAAATTAAATTAGGCGAATAAGAGCCTTCCGGGACATCGGTCTTACGAAAGACGACTTTCTGAGACTGATGTCTTTTTATTTTGGAAAAAGTATGATACAATGGCAGATATTGAGAGGAGGGATTCACCATGCGTTTTGGAAAGATAAAAGTAGAGAATGGCGAAGTGAGATTTTCCAAAATGATGAAATCCTGTCTGATTCCGTGCAAAGACATCAGGTGGGCTTACTATGTGACTGACAGCAGAGAGGAGACGAAGGACGCTTCTGTTGTGATATTGACAAAGATGCAGAAGCGATATCAGTTTGAGATGACGCTGGCAGAGGCTCGTTCCTGTATCGCATGTCTGAAAGAAAATCATAAGGAGATGATCATTGGGTGTCCAAAGGGAAATCCGCTGCCTCTGAAAAGTGTTTTTAATACCAGAGATCTTGGCGGTATGACAACGAATGATGGAAAAATGATTCTTCCCTGTCAGCTGATTCGAAGCGGAGAATTATACCATCTGTCTGTAGAAGATGCGTTTGTCCTTCAAAAAGAATATCACCTGGCAACCGTTCTTGATTTTCGGACCGAGGAAGAACAGCGACAGAAACCGGATACAGTGATCGACGGGGTCACTTACGTAAAAAATCCCATTTTTGAGGAATCTATGCTTGGCATCACCAGAGAGATGTCTCCGATGGATATGCTGATGCAGCTTGGAGATAATCCTGACGCTTATATGATGAATCTGTATCAGAAGATTGTGTTGGATCGAAATTCTCAGTATTATTATGCGCGATTTTTTCAGCATCTGATTGACAATGAAGAGGGACATGCGATTTTGTGGCACTGCAGTGTTGGAAAAGACAGAGTCGGCATTGCTACGATGCTGCTTCTCTATGCACTTGGTGTCCCAAGAGGTGAAATCATGGATGACTATATGCGCACCAATACCTGCCAGAGTAAGGAGATGGAATATTTGTGTCGGCTGATGGAATCCAGAAATGTGCCTGCAGGCGCCATAGAAAAAATGAGAGCAGTCATGAGTGCAAAAGAGTGCTATCTGCAAAGCGCCATTAACACGATTGAGTCGGAATATGGGTCGATGGAACACTATCTTCGCCGTGCCATGTGTCTGACAGCAGCTAATTTAACAAAGCTGAAAAAGCGTTATCTGGTATAAGCATTTTCGAAAAATAATCATATGCAGATGGAAACAATTTACTAAAGTGCATTGACAAAGAAAAATGAACTTGATAGAATAGAGAAGATATTTGGATATCAATAAGGAGTGTACATATGGAACAGAGAGTTTTATCAATACTTGTAGATAATACTGCCGGCGTATTGAGCCGCGTGGCAGGATTGTTCAGCCGTCGTGGATACAACATCGACAGTCTGACTGTTGGTGTGACTGCAGATCCGAAATTTTCCAGAATGACAGTAGTATGCAGCGGTGATGAACTGATTTTGGAACAGATTACAAAGCAGCTTGAGAAGCTTGTGGATGTAAGAGATATTAAAGTTCTGGCTCCTGGAAACAGTGTCAACAGAGAGTTGATTCTGGTGAAAATCAAAGCCGGAGTTGCGGAGAGACAGAATGTGATTTCCATCGCGGATGTTTTCCGTGCAAAGATTGTGGATATCGGTAAAGATTCCCTGATTGTGGAACTGACCGGGGATAAGAGCAAGCTGGAAGCATTTATCAGTCTGCTGGAAGGATATGAGATTCTGGAATTGGCAAGAACCGGCCTGACAGGTCTGTCCAGAGGTGCAGATGACGTTCGTTTTTTATAATTTAGCAGCTAGGGGACAAAACCCTTAACTATATACCATTATTTTATTTTTATACATTTAGGAGGAATTCAAAATGGCAGCAAAAATTTATTACCAGGAAGATTGTAACCTTTCTCTGTTAGAGGGAAAAACAATTGCCATTATTGGTTACGGAAGCCAGGGACATGCTCATGCATTAAACTTAAAGGAATCAGGATGCCATGTAATCATCGGTCTTTATGAAGGAAGCAGATCCTGGAAACGTGCAGAGGAGCAGGGATTTGAAGTATATACAGCAGCAGAGGCAGCTAAAAAAGCAGATATCATCATGATCCTGATCAACGATGAGAAACAGGCATCTATGTACAAAGAGTCCATCGAGCCAAATCTGGAAGAGGGCAACATGCTGATGTTTGCTCATGGTTTCAACATTCACTTTGGATGCATCAACCCGCCGAAGAATGTCGATGTTACTATGATCGCACCAAAAGGACCTGGACATACTGTAAGAAGTGAGTATCAGGTTGGAAAAGGTGTTCCATGTCTGGTAGCTGTTGAGCAGGATGCTACAGGCAAAGCACTGGATCTGGCACTGGCATATGCACTGGGAATCGGCGGAGCAAGAGCTGGCGTTCTTGAGACTACATTCCGTACAGAGACAGAGACAGACCTGTTTGGTGAGCAGGCAGTTCTTTGTGGTGGTGTTTGCGCTCTGATGCAGGCTGGTTTCGAAGTTCTCTGCGAAGCTGGTTATGACCCAAGAAACGCTTACTTTGAGTGTATCCATGAGATGAAACTGATTGTAGACCTGATTTACCAGTCTGGTTTTGCAGGAATGAGATATTCTATTTCCAATACCGCTGAGTATGGTGATTACATCACAGGACCTAAGATCATCACAGAAGATACAAAGAATGCTATGAGAAAGATTCTGTCCGACATCCAGGATGGTACTTTCGCAAAAGACTTCTTACTGGATATGTCTTCTGCAGGAAGCCAGGTTCATTTCAAAGCTATGAGAAAATTAGCTTCCGAGCATCCATCTGAAAAAGTTGGTGAGGAAATCCGTAAACTGTACAGCTGGAACGGAGAGGAGAAACTGATTAATAACTAATCATTTTCTTACATCACAATTAAAAATGTTTCTTTTAAGAACGTGTTCGTATCTGTTCAGTACCCTGTGGGATATTACCTACTGAACAGTTACACGTGTTCTTAATTTAAGAAGTGGAAGGCCCTGAATCAGAAGAATATCCGGTTCAGGGTTTTCAATTCAATATCAGTATATTATGGAGGAATAGAATCATGGGAATGACAATGACGCAGAAAATCCTGGCTGCCCATGCAGGACTTGAGAAGGTGGAAGCCGGTCAGTTAATCGAGGCGGATTTGGATCTGGTACTGGGAAATGATATCACATCTCCCGTTGCCATTCATGAAATGGATAAAATGACAGAGGATAAAGTGTTTGACAAAGACAAGATTGCACTTGTTATGGATCACTTTATTCCGAACAAAGATATTAAGTCTGCAGAGCACTGCAAATGTGTAAGAGAGTTTGCGTGCAAGCATGACATCACTAATTATTTTGATGTGGGACAGATGGGTATCGAGCATGCGCTCCTTCCGGAAAAAGGACTGACTGTTGCCGGAGATGTAATCATCGGTGCAGACTCTCATACCTGTACTTACGGCGCGCTCGGTGCATTCTCCACAGGTGTGGGAAGTACCGATATGGCGGCTGGAATGGCAACCGGAAAAGCATGGTTTAAAGTACCTTCTGCCATCAAATTCAACATTGTCGGCAAACCATCCAAATGGGTGAGCGGCAAAGATGTAATCCTTCATATCATTGGAAAAATCGGTGTGGACGGAGCACTCTACAAATCTATGGAATTTGTCGGTGAGGGAATCAAGAATCTGACTATGGATGACCGTTTTACAATCGCAAACATGGCAATTGAGGCTGGAGGAAAGAACGGTATCTTCCCGGTAGACGAAGTGGCTGTTGCATACATGAAAGAACATTCACAGAGACCATTTACTGTATATGAGGCAGATGAGGATGCCATTTATGACGAGGAGTATACCATTGATCTGAGTACTTTGGAGCCTACGATTGCATTCCCGCATCTTCCGGAGAATACAAAGACGATCAGCGAGATCACAGATGATGTAGTGATTGATCAGGCAGTCATCGGTTCCTGTACAAACGGACGTATCGATGACCTGAGATGTGCAGCTGAGATCCTCAAGGGAAGAAAAGTAAAGAAAGGTATTCGCTGCATCGTGATTCCTGCAACACAGGCAATTTATCTGCAGGCAATGGAAGAAGGACTTCTGAAAATCTTTATTGAGGCTGGAGCAGTCGTAAGTACACCGACCTGCGGACCTTGCCTCGGCGGTTACATGGGTATCCTTGCAGAGGGAGAGAGATGTATCTCTACAACAAACCGTAACTTTGTAGGCCGTATGGGACATGTGGATTCTGAAGTATATCTGGCAAGCCCGGCTGTGGCAGCTGCCAGTGCGGTAACCGGCAAAATTTCAGCACCGGCTGAACTTGGATTATAGGAGGAGAGATTGATGAAAGCCAACGGAAGAGTATTTAAATATGGTGATAATGTAGATACAGACGTAATCATTCCGGCTCGTTATCTGAATTCTTCAGATCCGGCCGAGCTTGCAACACACTGTATGGAAGATATTGATAAGGATTTCGTGAAAAATGTAAACAAAGGCGATATTATCGTTGCCAACAAAAACTTCGGATGCGGTTCTTCTCGCGAGCATGCACCGATTTCCATCAAGGCAGCAGGCGTAAGCTGTGTCATCGCTGAGACATTTGCGCGTATTTTTTACCGCAATGCAATCAACATCGGACTTCCGATCATTGAGTGTCCGGAAGCTGCAAAAGGTATTGACGCAGGCGATGAAGTGGAAATCGATTTTGACAGCGGAATGATTTACAATAAGACAAAAGGCACAGAATTCAAGGGACAGGCATTCCCGGAATTTATGCAGAAAATCATTGCTGCTGAGGGATTGATTAACTACATCAACAACAAATAAAAGAATAGTGAAGGTTAAAAAGGCCGGTGAGAGATTTTGATATGAAATCTTTCATCGGTTTTTGTTTCTTGAATTTGTGAAATTGTCTGAAAAGAATAGATAAAAGCTTTTTTTGTTTTACATTTTATAATGCGTATGATAGAATAAAAGCAGCATAAAATCTGTCAAAAGCTTTATAAGCGGAAAGGATTCTGTATGAAATACGAGATTAAAGGGGAAACTTTACCTGTAGTAATTTGTTATCTGGAAAACGGAGAAGCTATGATCAATGAGGGCGGCAGCATGGCATGGATGTCTCCGAATATGAAGATGGAGACGACCTCTAACGGGGGAATCGGAAAAGTATTCGGAAGAATGTTTTCTGGCGAGAAATTGTTCCAGAATGTGTATACAGCGATGAATGGAAATGGCATGATTGCATTTGCCAGCAGTTTTCCAGGCTCTGTAAAGGCATTTCAGATTTCTCCGGGAAATGAGATCATCGCACAGAAATCCGCTTTTCTGGCAAGTGAGAGAAGCGTGCAGTATTCGATTTTCTTCAGTAAAAAATTCAGCAGCGGTCTGTTTGGCGGTGAGGGATTTATCATGCAGAAGTTCAGCGGCAATGGAACACTGTTTGCAGAGTTTGACGGACACGTAGTAGAGTATGAACTGCAGCCGGGGCAGAAGATTATCGTGGATACCGGTCATCTTGCAGCCATGTCTGCGACCTGCAGTATGGAGATTGTCAGCGTGCCGGGTGTGAAAAATATGCTGTTTGGCGGTGAGGGCTTCTTTAATACGGAGATTACCGGACCGGGACATGTATGGCTGCAGACGATGCCAATCAGCAATGTAGCAGGAGCGCTTAGACCATATCTGCCGACGTCATCGAATTAAAGAGAGTATACGTTAACTCCCTGTTTGTAGGGTCGTATGTACACCGCTTTTCCCGTCACCGGAACACTTTCAAACGGCAAAGTTTTTGGATTGCTTACTTCCGGAGTTTTTCCACATGACCGCCACTCGCCCGGGAGGGATACCACCGCCCAGGCATGTCGATTTTC
>JAUNPJ010000067.1 GCA_030536755.1 Eubacteriales bacterium
TCCCGGGCGAGTGCAGGTCATGTGGAAAAACTCCGGAAGTTATCGACCCGAAAACTGTGCCGTTGGGAAGTGTTCCGTTGACCAAGAAAACGGTGCACATACGACTCCCCCAACAAACAGGAAATTGTGAAAAAAATAGAATAAAAAAAATCTCCCCTAAGGGAGACTTTAAGTTATAAGCAGAACGATAAGCCGGGTTATGTCGTTGAGCGATCATCTGTCTAGGACTGCTGTTGCCAACAGCCTCAAGCGACCCACCTAAAAGCACGACGGGCAGCCGTATTGCTTTTTATTCGGTCTTGCTTCGAATGGAGTTTACATGTGCCGTTCCTGTTACCAGGGACGCGGTAGTCTCTTACACTGCCTTTCCACCCTTACCGCTTGCGCGGCGGTTTATTTCTGTTGCACTGGTCTGGGAGTCACCTCCACCGGACGTTATCCGGCATCCTGCCCTATGAAGCCCGGACTTTCCTCACCTGACACCTTTCGGTATTGCCAGCCGCGATCGCCTGTCCTGCTTATAACTTCGTTATTGTACCATCCTGTCAAAGACAGGTCAAGTCATAATTTTGAAAAGATTACACATGGAAACAGCTTCCGCCCACAAATTCACGCAAAATCGAATTGTGCGGAATTGCTTCACTTGGCACTGCCAGAAAATAATCCAGAAACTTCAACAGACGCTTTGCTTCCTGATATTCCGGATCTGTCTTCTGAATCTGGAACAGCAACGGTTCTGCATAAATTTTCAGACACGCCAATTCATAAATCAATGCAGAATTGAACATGACATCTGCCGACTCCTGATATGGGAAAATATTTTTCTCCTCACCTCTTCGCACAGACGGCCACATGGCAATCGTCTCTTTGGCGGAAGTTCCGCGTGTTCTTGCATCTCTTACAATTCTTCGAATCAGACGCCCGTCTGTGGTAGGAATCCGGTTATGTTCATCAATGTTTAATTGTGTCAGCGCACTGATATAAATCTTAAACTTGCTTTCCTTTGGAAGCGAATAGCTTAATTGGTCATTCAAGCCATGAATTCCTTCAATGACAAGTACATCTTCTTTGCCAAGCTGCAGATAGTTGTCTTTGTATTCACGCATGCCCGTTTTGAAGTTATACTCTGGCATATTTACCCGCTCACCACGAAGCAGTGCATTCATATCACGATTGAATGCTTCCACATCAATCGCTTCCAGGCACTCGTAATTTTTGTCACCGTTTTCATCCAGAGGTGTCTCCTCGCGATTGACAAAATAATTATCCACCGCAATTGGATGCGGACACATGCCGTGTGCGGCAAGCTGAATGGACAGTCTGTGAGAAAACGTAGTCTTTCCAGAGGAGGAAGGACCGGCAATCATAATAAATTTTTTCTCGCCGGACTCTATGATCTGCTCCGCAATACTTGAGATTTTTGCCTCCTGCATCGCCTCCTGGATCAACAGCACATGATTGATCCCCTCCCTGGTAATCTTCTCATTCAGATCTCCAACTGTGGCAATCTGCAGTTTGTCTGCCCATGCATCTGCCTCCCGCTGTACCTGAAAAATCTTTGGACTTGGAGAAAATTCAGGAAGCTGATCTGGTTCTTTCGCCTCCGGAAGCAGCAGTACAATGCCATCCTCATACAAAAACAGATCAAAACAGCGGATATAGCCCGTGTGATTCGCCATAAATCCATAAAAATAATCTTCAAATTTTCCGATACTGTAGATATTGACTCTGGATACACGACGATAACGAAACAGTTTCTCTTTGTCATACATTTTATAGGTATGAAACAGTTCCACAGCATCATCCGTAGGCACACTGCGTTTCATAATCGGAATTTCTGCATCCACGATCCGCTGCATCTCACGTTTCACGTTTTCAATAAACGCCTCATCCAGCGTCACATCACCTTTTAAGGTATAAAAATAGCCAGGACCTATCGCAAAATGCTCCACAACCTGCTGCACATGCTCTCTTCCGGCAATCTCATAAATGGCCTTCAGCATAATCAAAGATGCACTTCTTTTGTAGGCTTTATGACCAATCGGATCTGCTGTTGTCACAAAAGAAATCGTACAGTCATCCCGCAATATCTTGTGAAGTTCCCGCAGCCTTCCATTGACAACAACCAGAATAATGGGGGCTTTTGTGGTTCCTTCATATTCTTTTGCAATCTCTGCATAGGTAATCCCCCTGCAATATTGTTTTGTCTCGCCATTGATCGTTACCTGAACCATTTGCATATCCATAACGCCCTCCTTAACAACCACTTTTTAAAGATAACTGTAAGGCAGTTTAAATTCTGCACATTTGATTTCCAATGTGCCATCCAGTTTTTCCAGATCCTGTCTAATCTGCTCCATGAAAAAATATTCTGTGCCATAATGTCCGGCATCTATGATAGCCAGTCCCTGATCCAGCGCATCCAGACCTGAATGATGATCAATATCACCGGTGATGAGCACCTGCGCCCGCTTTCTGATTGCATTGCCGATCATGCTCTTTCCGGATCCACCGCATACAGCCACCTTTTCAACCATCTGCTCCTTCTCTCCGAAAATTTTCACCTGGGGCAGATGATAACACAGTTTCACATATTCAGCGCACTCACCCAGTGTCATTTTCTTTGGAAGCATACCTGCCCTTCCGATTCCCTGAGTTTCCTGCACATTTTCTTCCGTCACAAAAAGCACTTCCGGATTTTTTAAATTCAAAAGACGTGCATTAATATCTGCCATACCACACACATCAAAATTCGTGTGCATCGCATAACAGCAAATGTGATTTTCAATCAGAGAAATAATCTTCTCTCCCAGAAAACTGTGATTATTAATTTGCTTCATAGAAGAAAAAATCATGGGGTGGTGGCTGACAATCATGTCAGCCCCCCACTCCACGGCATCTCTCACAACTTCTTTTGTTACATCCAACGCCAGATATATCTTATGAACTTCCTTTGTATCCTGTCCAACCAGAAGACCTGGATTGTCCCAGCTTTCAGCTGCCTTTACAGGGTATTTCTTTTCAAATTCTTCAATAATCTTTTTTGCATTCATAGCTGTCTAATGCCTCCCGGGAAATCTGCTGCTCCTGCTCCAGTTCCAGCAGTCTTTTCTGTACACTTTCTCCCGACTGCTTTCTCAGATTATCCACAATCAACTGCAGATTATCCCTCTCTCTTTCCAGATATTGTTTCAAAACAGGATGACACTGCCGAAGAAGAACCGGGCCATATCGATATTCCAGCTCCGAGCACGGTTGTGCATTGCCGCGCACAGCTTTCATCATCGGATAATATTTTCCGTCCTCTTCTATCATATTCTCCTGCATGATCACATATCCCATCTCAGTCAAAAATTTGCGAAAACGAGGAATGTCTGACTGCGGCTGCAAAATCATCTCATCCGCTTGCTCCGCAACACTCTTACCCTCTGTAATGATCTTTTCCATCAGAGGGCCTCCCATTCCGGAAATCAAAATCGTATCTGCCTCTCCCGGATTCAGCTTTGCAAGTCCATCCGACAATCTTGTTTCTATGTATCCCTCAAGCCCGTATGATCTGATATTTTCCTGTGCGCGCTGCAGCGGCCCTTCTCCAATATCCATAGCTATGGCTTTCGGTATTCGATGATTCTGAATCAGAAAAATAGGGATATATCCGTGGTCACAGCCAACATCTGCCAGAACATGATCCTGACTCACCAGATTCGCCAGTGCCTGTAAACGTTTTGATAACTGCATGTTTACCTCTTTCTCATTAATCCAGATAGTCTTTCAGCTTACGGCTTCTGCTCGGATGACGCAGCTTACGCAGTGCCTTTGCCTCAATCTGACGGATACGCTCACGGGTTACGTTAAATTCCTTACCCACTTCCTCCAGCGTTCTGGCTCTTCCGTCATCCAGACCGAAACGCAGACGCAGTACCTTTTGTTCACGGTCAGTCAATGTACCCAGTACTTCCACCAACTGCTCTTTCAGCAAAGTAAATGCAGCTGCATCTGCCGGTACCGGTACGTTATCATCCTGAATGAAATCGCCAAGATGACTGTCCTCTTCTTCTCCAATTGGAGTCTCCAGGGATACCGGTTCCTGAGAAATTTTAAGGATTTCGCGTACTCTGTCCACGGGCATATCCATCTCTTCTGCGATTTCTTCCGGCGTAGGTTCACGTCCCAACTCCTGCAGCAGCTGACGGGAAACACGGATCAGCTTGTTGATTGTCTCTACCATATGCACAGGAATACGAATGGTTCTCGCCTGATCCGCAATAGCTCTTGTGATTGCCTGACGAATCCACCAGGTTGCATAAGTACTGAATTTGTAACCCTTTCGATAATCAAACTTCTCCACCGCTTTGATCAGACCAAGATTTCCCTCCTGAATCAAGTCAAGAAACAGCATACCGCGTCCAACATAGCGCTTTGCAATGCTGACTACCAGACGCAGATTCGCCTCTGCCAGACGTTTTTTGGCATCTTCGTCGCCCTCTTCCATTCTCTTGGCCAGCTCAATCTCTTCATCTGCAGTCAGAAGATTTACTTTACCAATCTCTTTCAGATACATTCTTACAGGATCTTCAATACTGACACCCTCAGGCACAGACAGATCAATGGATTCCAGATCCACATCTCCATCCTCATCCAGCTTCAGATCTTCATCGCCATCTAAAATCAGTGCGTCTGCATCACTATCAGAAATACGGAGTACGTCCACACCGCTCGCTTCCAGAAATTCCAGAATTTTTTCCATATGATCCGGTTCGAGAGGCATATCTTTGAAAAAATCGTTAATCTCCTGATACTCCAGCACATTTTTTCTCTTCTTCGCAAGATCCAGTAATTCCACCAGTTTCTCACTGAATTTTCCCATGTTCATTTCCATTGATGTTTCCACCTTCCATACATTGTTTTTAGTTTATCCTTATTCAAAAGAAATATTCAGACTCTGCAGCTGTTCGCCCAGATTTGATAATTCCTTTTTCTTGTATAACAACTCCTGCAGTCCTTTCATATCATCCGGCGCCAGATTGGCGATCTGATGATCCAGGGATGCCTTTTTCATCACAATCATCGTATCTGTCAATGCTTTTTTCTGCTCCTTCGGACTTTCCAAATGAAGTGTCGCATTAAACAGCGATGCAACCTCGCTTTGTTCCTGGCTGTCCATAAACTGATTCAGAAGCTTGGCCGGATTGATCCCCTCACCTCTGGCCTGCTGAAAAAGCATCTTTGCTACCCTGTGATACAAAGGTGTTGTAAAATCTTCCGGTGATAAAAACTCTTCTACCACCGAAAAAATCTGAGGGTACGATACCATCCATGTCAGCATCAGCTTCTGGGATTTCTCCACACCGCTTTCTCTCGTGCCTTCCTTTTTTCGAACCTCTCTCGGCCTGCTGTAATTTTGGGCTGCCGTGCCTTTCATCGCAAGCTGATTGACCATTTTCTTCAGTTCTTCCATTCCGACACCATATTTTCTGGCAATTGCTTCTATATAGTTATTTCTCTCCAGTTCTTCTTCAAACTCCAGCAGACGGGCAGCGATATCCCTGTAAAAATCTGTTTTGCCCTGGGGATCCGAAAGATCATACTGACTCTCTCTTGTCTGGACAATAAACAGAAAACTATTCATCGCTTTCGAAAGCCGCTCTTCAAAACGCTCCGGTCCCTCAGCCTTAATAAATTCATCCGGATCCTTATAAGGCTTCAGATTCACGACCTTAGACTTGACACCGGCACTGCGCAGAATCGGAATTCCTCTCAGTGCCGCCCTCACTCCAGCCTCATCGCTGTCATACAAAAGCAGCACTTCATCTGTATAACGTTTGATCAGGCTGGCATGTCCAGATGTCAATGCCGTTCCAAGAGAAGCAACTGCATTGGTAAATCCTGCCTGATGCATAGAAATCACATCCATATATCCCTCACAGATAATCAACTGCTTTTTTCGTGAAGTTCTGGCAATGTTCAATCCGTACAGATTCCTGCTTTTATCAAAGATCTTCGTCTCAGGAGAATTCAGGTATTTGGGCGTTCCCTCTCCCATCACTCTTCCCCCAAAACCAATCACCCTGCTATTCACATCCATGATTGGAAAAATAACACGGTTCCAGAATTTATCATAAATTCCTTTGCGCTCATCTGCCTGAAATAGTCCCGATTCCAGAAGAAGTTCATCGCTGTACCCTTTTTTCTTCAGATATTGATACAGATCATCGCTGTATTTGTCCGAATATCCGAGCCCAAACTTCTTCATTGTCTCATCGCTGAGTCCTCTGTTTTTCAGATAGTGATAAGCTGTTTTCCCGTTTTCCCGCCGCAGATTGTAGTAAAAATAGGAAGCCGCTGCCTTCTGAATCTCCAAAAGACTGCTGCGCAGATTTGCCTGCGCCTGGGCTTCCTTGGAATATTCGATCTGAGGCAGTTCCACACCGGCTCTGTCAGCCAGAAATTTCAAAGCTTCCCCAAAAGAAAAATTCTCATATTCCATAATAAATGTAAAAACGTTTCCGCCCGCCCCGCAGCCAAAGCAATAATACATCTGCTTTGCCGGACTTACAGAGAAGGACGGCGTCTTCTCATTATGGAAAGGACACAGGCCAAAGTAAGAACTGCCTTTTCGCTGCAGTTTTACATATTGTGATATCACATCCACAATATCATTTTTCACCCGTACCTCTTCAATTATATCGTCACTGTACCGCATGTCTCCCCCATTCCTGCCCTGTCTATGTACAACTAACTATCAATAAACCTCCCAGGATTTTGGAATAAATAATTCCTGAAATTTTTTCATGGAATACTGGTCCGTCATTCCGGAGAGGTAGTCACATACAACTGTTTCTGTTTTCTCTTTCTTTTTTTCGATCAGGTCTACATACTCCTTTGACATGGCATTCGGATGCTTTGCATAATACTCATACAATGCAATCAGCATCTCCACCGCTTTGTCTTCTTCTTTTTTGGCTATCGGACTTTGATATACCGTACGAAACAGCAAAGCTCGTAAATCCATCATTGCTTCCTGGATTTCCGGCGACATATGAATACTGTCCTGATCCTGACTGTTTTTTACGATATCATGAATCAATGTATTCAGCCTTTCTCTGATCGTGAAGCCAAGCTCCATTCGAAGGGTAATAGGAATATCATCTTCTGTAAGAATACCCGCGCGCATTGCATCATCCATATCGTGATGTATGTAAGAAATTTTGTCACAGAGACGCACGACCTGCCCTTCCAACGTATGCGGTGTGCCCGATGTTCTGTGATTGAGTATGCCATCTCTTACTTCCCATGTCAGATTTAGTCCCGCTCCGCGTTTCTCCAACACTTCCACAACCCGGACACTTTGCTTGTAATGCGCAAATCCTTCTTCATGAACCTGATTCAAAGCTCTCTCCCCTGCATGGCCAAAAGGTGTATGGCCAAGGTCGTGACCAAGCGCAATCGCTTCTACCAGATCTTCATTCAGCCGAAGAGCTTTTGCAACGGTTCTGGCTGTCTGCGAGACTTCCAGTGTGTGGGTCAGACGGTTTCTGTAATGATCCCCATGGGGAGCCAGAAACACCTGAGTCTTATCTTTCATACGCCGAAAAGCCTTGCAATGCAGTATCCGGTCTCTGTCTCTTTGATACACGGTCCGAATATCACATTCCTCCTCCGCCCGCTCCCTGCCCACGGAATGCGCGCTGTGGGCTGCATAGGGATTCAGGTTCTGAATTTCCATCTGTTCCAGGCTTTCACGAATAGTCATAGACTCACCTCCACACTCAGACAAATCCTTCTATTAATTATATTCCCGAAAAAGCGATTTTTTCCTTTTTATTTTTTAATTTTTTTATTGCATCGAAAATCTCCATACAACAAAAAAGCGAAGCATAAAGCCTCGCCTTTCCCACTATACTCCTATTCAAAAAATACCCTCATAACTTTCACGAAGTGTATCACAGGATTTCGCCAGCTTTTCCAGTTCTTCTTCTGTCAGATTCAGCGGCAAAATGCGCTGCACACCATTTTTGTTGATGATGCATGGAACGCCTACATAGACATCCCTCTGTCCATATTCTCCTTTCAGCATGGCCGATACCGTCAGAACACTTCTCTCATCGCCGAGGATTGCCTTGGTAATCCTTGTTAATGCCATTCCAATACCATAATAGGTAGCACGTTTCGCCTCGATAATCTTATAGGCTGCCGTGCGGACTTCCTCCTCGATTTTTTCAAGTTTCCCCTGCTCCACACACGACTGATCTTCCTGACAGATTTCCAGAATCGGCTTTGTGGCCAGCAATGCCTGACTCCATGGCACAAATTCAGAATCTCCATGTTCTCCCATGACATATGCATGTATATTTCTTGGATCTGTCTTTAAATAATCACCGACCAGATAGCGAAGTCTCGCTGTATCGAGAGCCGTTCCGCTTCCCAATACACGTCCTGCATTAAATCCGGACAGCTCACAAGTAATACGTGTCATAATATCCACCGGATTGGTGGCTACGAGAAAAATCCCATTAAATCCGGATGCAACTACCGGACCAATAATCGAACGGAATACTTCCGCATTTCTTTTCAGAAGATCCAGTCTTGTCTCACCTGGCTTCTGGGCCACACCGGCACAGATTACAACGATATCTGCATCGCCGCAGTCCTCATACTCTCCGGAATAGATCGTCATACTGGAATTGGCAAAAGCCAGACCATGATTCAGGTCCATTGCCTCCCCTTCTGCTCTAGCTTTGTTCACATCAATCAAAACCAGCTCATCACAAACGGATTGATTCAGCAGCGAATAAGCATAACTCATTCCCACCATACCTGTACCTACAATTACTACTTTACGTTTTCCTGCCTGCATAATTTCTAGCTCCTTTTTTGTAAATTTCATTGCGTCCGTAAAAACCCGTATAATCTTTGCTAACCACAGTATATCATATTTTTCTGTTTTTGGCTATACAGGGCTATCTGTCGAGATATCTTTTCATTTAGTGTTTGGTAATCATCCATTATTTATGCAAAATTTTTTCTGCAAAAATCTTTTGCAGTTCCTCTTCACTGTACGCAATATCATCCGGCTCTTTTGCGCCGTCCGGCAATGGATGGCGGCGATGATTCATCCATATAGTACTCCATCCGGACCGCATCGCTCCTGTCATATCTTTCTCATAAGAATCACCCACCATATAAATACTCTGCATCTCCTGTCCCATCTGTACTTCTGCCGCCGCGAAGATTTCCCGATCCGGCTTTGTATATCCCACCGTCTCCGAGATAAAAATATGTTCTTTCGGAATCCAATGTTTTAGCCCCAAAGCATCAATTTTTGCAGTCTGATGGTGTGTTGGACCATTTGTCATAATTCCAAGCCAGATTCCCGCATCTCTGCATGCGTCCAGAATCTCACACATCTTTTTTGACAGACAAAGTCTGCTCTGGTTTTCCAGATACTGTTTCTGGAAATCAATTGCCTCCTGCCTTGTCACGGAAACACCGCACACTTCCATCGCTTTGGAAAATCGGATAATTCTGTATTCATCCAGGGGAAGCTTTCCGGTCTGATAATCCGGGTAATAAAAATTGCCCCAATAGCTGAACGCACGGTACATTTCCTCTGCATTCTCCAAATCTCTTCCAAGAATCTTCCGGCATGCATTCTGGAACGGGACAATCTGGTCATAAAGTGTATCATCTACATCAAAAATAATTGCAATCATGCTATACTCCTTTTACATATTTATGTATGCAAAAAACCCTGTACCTTTTCAGGTACAGGGTTTCCTTCCTGCGGAAGATGGGACTTGAACCCACACGGCACGAATGCCACAAGATCCTTAGTCTTGCTCGTCTGCCAGTTCCGACACTTCCGCATATCGTTTTTTGCTCTCTTGCTTAACGACAAGATGAATTATAGCACCCATAGCAAACGAAGTCAATACTTTTTTTAAACTTTTTTCATTTTTTTTATTTTTTTGCTTTTGTTTTAATTATTTGATATAATCAAAAAAGAAATTCGCAACAGACGTTACGCAAAGGAGTGTGTGCCATGGAAAAAGAACAGGAGCGGGAAGACGAATATACAATGACTTTTGAATCCATCTGTCCTACTGACGTCTCAAAAGTCAAACATACGGTTGTATACAAAAAAGCTACTTGCACAAGAGTCGATGACATTGTCCAGCATTTTCACTGTAATCGAGATTCCAAATGTGTCAAATGTCAGCAAAACTATCTTTAAGTATCAAAAAAGCACCGATGTACTTTTGAATGTACAGCGGTGCTTCTGGCATTTGCTATGATTACAGTGCCAACTCTTTGTTAATAGAGCCATTGATTACATAGTATACTTTTGCTTCCTCTACTTTCATATAGATATCGAGTGTTTTCATATCTCCGATTTTGTTTCCTTCGTTTTTCCAGTCAGTCTTAATCTGATTTACAATCTCCTGCTCTGTATACTCTTTTCCCATAAACTGAACACAGAAATTCATTTTCATACTTGTACTCTCCCTTTTTGTATTATTTGTACGGACAGAAACCTTCACACAGGTCTCTTGTGTTGTTTTGTTTTCAGCTAATTCAACAGATGCCTTTTTTGTCTCAGGCACAACATTTATGAAGTTTACTACCAAATCATCCTGTTTCATTACCTGCTGTTTTTCTTTCTTCTTTTTCTGTCTCTTATTTGCCATAGCTTACCTCAATCTGTTTTATTTGGCGTATTGCCGAAATCTCCACTATTATAGCACTTTTTATAAAAAATGCAAGTCATGAGCATCATTCAGCTTTCTGCATTTATTTCACAAGGCTCATGGCATATTTGATTAATTGTTCCATCTCATAGCGTTTCTCTCTTGGACAATCCTGCAGCAATCCCTCAAATGTAATCTCTGGTTTCTTCTCTCCTGTCAACAGATAAGAAATGTCCACTCCCATCCTTTCATGTGCCAGAAGCAATTTTTCAATAGATAATCCGTTGATTCCCCGCTCTACTTTTCCATAATAGGTCAGTGACATATCGAGCAGTTCCGCAGCCTGTTCCTGCGTATAGTTTAATTTTTTCCGATATTCCCGCAGACGTTCACCCATCTCTTTATACAGTTCTCTTTTTTCCAACTTGGCTTCACACTCCATTCTTGTTATTATCATACCAACATTTAGTTTTGAATTTAATGTCGTATTTATTTGTAATATAAGAACTGTACATTTCTATTTTGTAACGTTTATTCCATTAAACTGTTTTTCACATTTTTTTGTTCTGCGCATATAGTAACATGATATCATGAAATGGAGCCTGATTCATTATGTGTGCTTTTATAAAGGCCATGCAGGATCGACCAGACAGAGGCCGTCTGCAGATTGTGGTTCAGTCCACACTCAGAAATATTCCCATTGAAAATGCTACCATAAAAATTTCCTATTCCGGTAACCCCAATCAGATTATTGAAGAAGTGCGAACCGATTCCTCTGGTCAGACACCTGTACTGGATCTTCCTACTCCTCCTTTGGAATATAGTCTGACGCCAGACTCTCCACAGCCATATTCCGAATATTCTCTCCAGATTACAGCACCCGGATATGAACAAACAGACATTTCGGGTACAGAAATACTCCCAGAAGAAACTGCCATACAGCCGGTACAAATGGTTCCTTCTTCCAATGCCCCGGAACTGGAAAACATTGTGATTCCGGCACATACTCTGTACGGAGATTACCCTCCAAAAATCGCAGAAGACGAAATTAAACCGATGGACGAATCAGGAGAAATTGTTCTGAGCCGTGTGGTTGTCCCGGAATATGTGATTGTACATGATGGAGTTCCTTCTGACAACACAGCACAGGACTATTATGTGCGTTATCGTGACTATATCAAAAATGTTGCATCCAGCGAAATCTACGCAACATGGCCAGATGCCAGTATTCGTGCAAACGTGCTGGCCATTATGTCCTTTACGCTGAATCGTGTCTACACAGAATGGTACCGCAATAAGGGTTATGATTTCACAATTACCTCGTCTACAGCCTTTGACCACAAATGGATTCCTGGAAGAAATATTTTTGACAGTATTTCTAATGTGGTGGATGAAATGTTCAGCAATTATCTGTCACGCCCGAATGTACGTCAGCCGATTTTAACCCAGTACTGTGACGGCCAGCGTGTAAGCTGCCCAGACTGGATGAGTCAGTGGGGATCGAAGAGCCTTGGTGATCGCAACTATTCGGCTATTGAAATTTTGCGCTATTACTATGGTGATAACATGTATATCAATACAGCCGAAGAAATCTCCGGTATTCCGGCTTCCTGGCCGCGCTATGATCTTGATATCGGCGCTTCCGGTATCAAAGTGCGTCAGATTCAGGAACAGCTCAATGCCATTGCAGAAGTTTACAGTGCGATCCCAACCGAACCGGTAACTGGATATTTTGACGAAGCAACCCAAAGTGCGGTTCGCGCATTCCAGAGAATCTTTCGTCTTCCTGAGACAGGGATTATCGATTATCCTACCTGGTATAAAATTCAGGAAATCTATGTCGGTGTATCAAGAATTGCAGAATTGACCTGACAAGATTACAAAAAGCTGGCAAAGTACTTATTATCTATACTTTGTCAGCTTTTTCTCTTTTTTTACAGTAA
This sequence comes from Eubacteriales bacterium, assembly GCA_030536755.1. Lineage (GTDB taxonomy): Bacteria > Bacillota > Clostridia > Lachnospirales > Lachnospiraceae > JALFVM01. The sequence continues at coordinate 12,632 of JAUNPJ010000067.1, forward strand.
TCTCATAATGTCATTGTACATTACAAATACCATCAGAACCATCAGCAGCATAAATCCAGCAAAATGAACCATGCCCTCTACCCTGCGATTTACGGGTCTGCGGAAAATCGCTTCAATTAAAATGAAGATCAGTCTTCCTCCATCCAGTGCCGGAATGGGCAGGAGATTCATAACACCAAGGTTTGCCGAAAGCAAAATCGCCATATTGAGCATGTTCATCCATACCCAGAAAGTACCCTCCTCTTTGCTTTGCTCATAAGTATTTCCAATGACATTGACTACACCTACCGGACCAGACAAATCCTTGACACTGTATTTTCCAAGAATGAGTTCTTTCAGACTCAGAATCGTCGTACGAATCCAGTATTTTACTTCAAGAAGGGAATATTTAACCGTAGTCAATACTCCTCCCTTTTCTCTGCTCAGATTATACTGAAAGCCCAAAATAACACTCTTATAAGAAGCGGGAACAACCGACACGGTCGTTTCTTTCCCATGATGTTCATAAGTAATTTCTACTTCTTTTTGATCCGCCAGAGGATGCTTCTCCATATATTTGTCATAGTCTGCATTTGTTTCTATCTTTGTTCCATTGATTGCAGTAATTCTGTCTCCGGGCTGAATTCCCGTTTTTTCCAGCGGAAGCCCCTTGATCAGAGAAGAAACTTCCAATGGTTCATCTTCCACTGAACTGCGGTTAAACCCAAGAAGATATCTGGTCTGATACTCCGGTTCATAGGAAATCGTCATCTCCTGTCCATCTCGTTTTACTTTCATCTGAATCCGTTCCTGCGGCACACCTACTGCGTTCAGATAAATATTCAGATCATCACTGATATCAATGTGATAGCCGTCAAATTCTGTAATCAAATCGCCTTCACGAAGCCCGCTCTCATAAGCAGGCGAATTCTGTTCCACCGTCTGAACTTTCGCAGGAATGTATCCAACAAGCCCTATAATTACCAGTGAAAATAAAAACGCAAGAATAAAATTAAATACTGGTCCCGCTGCAATGACGCAAAATCTTCCCCACACACTGGCAGAATGAAACGTTCCAGGGCTGTCATCCTCATCATCTTCTCCTGCCATCATGCAGGAGCCACCTAAAGGAAACAGTTTCAGAGAATACACCGTTCCGCCCTTTTCCGTATGGAACAGCCGCGGCCCCATTCCCAGAGAAAACTCCAGCACTTCAATGCCATTCTTTTTTGCCAGAAGGAAATGTCCCAATTCATGAAAAAGGACAACCGCACTGAAAATTAACAATGCAAAAATTATTTTCAAATTACCACCTGCTTTCAATCCATTGATATGTCTCTTCTTCTGTATTCAGGATTGTATCAAGGTCCGGATGCTGTACAACACGATGCTGATCCATCGACTGACGAATAATATCATAAATGTCCAAAAATCCAATCTCTCTTCGAAGAAATTTTGCAACTGCACGCTCATTTGCCGCATTAAAAACCGTAGGCATACTTCCGCCCTTTTTCGCAGCTTCCATAGCCATTGGAAGGCCAAGAAACGTATTCATATCCGGCGCCTCAAAGGAAATAGAAGCAAGGCGTGCAAAATCAAGTCTCTCTCCTGCCAGAAATCTTCTTTCCGGATAATACAGTGCATATTGAATGGGCAGCTTCATATCTGGTGTTCCCAGCTGCGCCATCACAGCACCGTCTTTGAATTCCACCATGGAATGAATCACACTCTGCGGCTGTACTACCACATCAATGTGGTCAATGTCAACCCCAAACAACCAGCGTGCCTCCATCACTTCCAGCCCCTTATTGACCAGTGTCGCAGAATCCACCGTAATTTTCTGCCCCATCACCCAATTAGGATGCTTTAATGTGTCTTCAAGCGTTACAGACTCCAGAAACTCCCGTTTTTTTCCACGAAACGGACCGCCAGAAGCCGTAATGATCAGCTTCTCAACCTCTCTGCTGCGCTCTCCGTTCAGGCACTGGAACACTGCACTGTGTTCACTGTCCACAGGCAAGATTTTCACACGATGCTCCTGCGCAAGCGGAATAATCAGATGACCTGCCGTCACCAGGGTTTCTTTATTTGCAAGAGCAATGTCTTTTCCCGCACAGATTGCCTCCATCGTCGGACGGATGCCAATCATTCCTACCACAGCTGTCACCAGAATTTCCATTTCTTCCATAGCTGCAATCTGAAGAAAGCCATCCATTCCGGCAACTACCTTTGTATTTGTATCCTGAATTTTTACAGCGAGCTCACTGGCCGCTTTTTCATCCATGACCGCTGCCATTCTCGGATGAAATTTACGAATCTGTTCTTCCAGAAGCTTAATGTTTCTTCCTGCAGCTAAACCTACAATTTCCAAATCTTGGTTTGCCTCGGCAACTTCCAGAGTCTGAGTTCCGATAGAACCAGTTGAGCCCAATATTCCTATCTTTTTCATATAGTTTTTCCTCCCAGTTTAAAATAATTCTGCCAGTGTTCTTGCCAGGAAAAAGATGATGGGAGCCGTAAAGATTACACTGTCAAAACGATCAAGAATCCCTCCATGTCCCGGGATTAATTTTCCATAATCTTTGATTCCCGTCTGGCGTTTTACTGCAGAGGCTGCCAGATCACCAACCATGGAAATCAACGCTCCAACGCCGCAGATCACCACATATGTCCATACAATTCCACTGGTTGCTGCTGCATATGCCGCGCCAAGAAGCATTGCACCTGCAACACCGCCAACCGCACCCTCTATCGATTTCTTGGGGCTTAAAACAGGCGCCATCTTATGCTTTCCAATCAGTACGCCAACACAGTATGCGCAGGTATCGCATCCCCAGGAGCAAAGAAAGATCAGCCACACATCAAACACGCCGTTTGGAAGCATTCTTGTTTTCCATATGTAAGACAGCATCACTGCTACATAAACAAATCCAAACATTGCTGCCATAATCTGCGCAGATTCATATTTGGGATAACCAAATACATATACTGTCATAATCAGAACCAGCACCAGCATCATGGCCTCTGACCGATAACTTCCATCTCTCCACAACAGACTGCAGTAATAAACTACGGCGCCAAGATAAGATACCAGTTCCAGTGCAGTATAGTTATCCTTATGAACTCGTGTCGCACGATAGAATTCATTCATTCCGATCACAGATACTGCCAACAATGTAAAAAACAGCACATAGCCGCCTTGACCAATCGTCAAAAGAGCAACAAGAACCAGAACAATACCGCTTAATAATCTCGTCTTAAACATCCTATTCCCCCTTTACGCCACCGTACCTTCTGTCTCTTTCATTATATTTTTCAATAATTCTTACCAGTTCTTCTTTGTCAAAATCCGGCCACGCAACCGGTGTGAAATAAAATTCCGTGTACGCCAGCTGCCACAGAAGGAAATTGGAAAGGCGCTGTTCTCCGCTGGTACGAATCATCAGATCCGGATCCGGCACGCCTGCAGTATCCAGATAGTCAGAAAAACATTCCTCTGTCAAATCCTCTGGATTTAATTTTCCAGCCTTGCAGTCCTCGAGCATTTTTCTGACGCCGCGCACCATCTCATCACGGGCTCCGTAATTTAACGCAATCTGAAAATGCAATTCATCATACTGGCTAGAATGGTTCTCCAACTTCATAATACTCTCCTGAATATCCTGATCAAATGCAGTAGTATCTCCGATGATTTTTACACGCATTTTATTTTTGTCTGAAATACTGATACACTTTTTCAAATAACTGCGAAACAGCTTCATCAGTCCATCAATTTCTTCCTTGGAACGCTTCCAGTTCTCTGTCGAAAAAGCATACACGGTCAGATATTTTACGCCCAGGTCTTTCATAACATCGCAAATCGTCTCCAGATTGGCGCATCCTTTCACATGGCCATAGCTTCTTGGCATTCCTCTTTTTTTTGCCCATCGACCATTTCCATCCAGAATAATCGCAATATGATTTGGCACATTCATGATACTAACTCCTCTCAAAAAGAGGCTGCCATACAAAGCAGCCCCCTGTCATTCGTATTTTTGTATGACAAAGGGGCTGTCATTGTACAACAGCCCACCATATCTCTTATACAGTAAGAATCTCTTTTGATTTTACATCGATCATCTTATCAACTTCTTTGACATATTTATCCGTCATTTTCTGAACTTTGTCTTCCAATTCTTTGATCTCATCCTCAGAAACATCTGTCTTTCCAAGTTTTTTCAAAGCATCATTCGCATCACGACGGATATTGCGGACTGCAACTTTTGCTGCCTCGCCTTTTTTCTTCACATCTTTTACCAGCTCTTTTCTGCGTTCCTCTGTAAGTTCCGGAAGAACAAGACGGATAATCTTGCCGTCGTTGCTTGGATTTAATCCCAGATCAGAGGTAAGAATTGCCTTCTCAATGGTCTTGATCATGCTTGATTCCCAAGGCTGAATCTGAATCATACGTGCTTCCGGAACATTGATGTTGGCAACCTGCTGAAGAGGTGTCGGTGATCCATAATAGTCAACCACAATTTTGTCAAGAATACGAGGATTCGCACGTCCTGCACGAATAGTTGCAAACTCTGCTTCCAGATTCGCAATTGTTTTTGTCATTTTCGCATCATACTTTTGAATTCTTTCATCCATAGTTTCGTTCTCCCTCAACTTATATTTATTTTATGCTTTTGCTTTAGATGGTCACTTTCGTACCATTAAACTCGCCATGAACCGTCTTGATGATACTGTCTGCCTCCTCAAGACCAAATACCAGCATCGGCATTTTATTTTCCATGCACATAATAGATGCTGTCAAATCTACCACTGCCAGCTTTTTATCAATCACTTCCTGAATGGACACCTCATCGTACTTTTTCGCATCCGGATTTATCTTCGGATCGCTGTCATAAACGCCATCGATCGCTTTAGCAAGAAGAATCGTCTCTGCCTCAATTTCAATCGCACGAAGCACAGTAGCTGTGTCTGTAGAGAAATAAGGATGTCCGGTACCACCTGCAAAAAATGTAACCTTACCCTGATTCAGGGCCTCCACTGCAGCATCCTTGGAAAATACTTTTGTAAAAGAACCACAGATAAATGGTGTGTAGACCTCTGTCTGAAGTCCGACATATCTGCAGATATCCGATACATAAATACAATTCATGATGGTTGCCATCATTCCAATCTGGTCAGCCTTTGTACGATCAATCGTCTCGCTGGTTCTGCCTCTCCAGAAATTTCCTCCACCGATCACAACAGCAACCTGCGTACCTTCCTCCACAATCTGCTTGATCTGCTTTGCAACTGCAAGTACAGTTGCCTCATCAAATCCTGTTTTCTTTGGTCCTGCTAATGCTTCGCCGCTTAATTTTAATAATACTCTTTTCATCTTTTATCCCCTGTTATTTTTATTTACCAAACTCCGGTGACAACTTCCTGTCCGTCCTGCTCAATCGTGCTGACTGTAAAGTCATCATAATAGTAATAGCCAATCTGAGATCCAGATTCCGCATCTGTATCATATTCTACAGAATTCGCACCACCGCACGCGCCATTCAGAGCATCCACTGACTGTCCAATCGTTCCTTCTGCCGCTGTTCTCATATCACTTCCGGAATCATCTCCCGTCTCTCCGCTGTCATCCGAATCAAAACTGTCTTCGGAGTCAGAAGACTCCTGAGAATCCGATGAAGAATCAGAATTGCTGTCTTCGTCCGAATCGGATTCATTTTGGCTGTCAGAAGTACTATCCTCAGAATTTTCCTCAATTTCTGAATCTTCGTCATCCGTTCTTCCCATTCTCGCTTTGGCATCCTCTAAAGTGGATACTTCCTGTTTGGTGGAAAGACTGGTATACGTTACAAATGGAATACCGTCTTCCATTTTCAGCTTCAGTTCCTCAATATCACTCAGCGTAAGATTTCTGAAAAGACAATCCGATTCTTCATCATCTGTATAAGAAACCTTTAAATCATACTTGGTGATACTGACACCATTCTCATCCTTCGCTGCTGGATCATAATAGAACAATGCCTGCTCTCCAGCCTGTAAAATAAATTTATCCTGGATGTAATCATCGCTCCAGTCGTCCTCTCCTGATGGACGGGTATAAAAACAGTCAATCTCTAAACCGGTGTTGTTCGTGATTACAAGTTCTGCACTTGCAGCAGTCTTTGTGCCCATAATTTTTGTAATTTTTGTTTTATCAATCCCTGTAGATTGCTGCATCTCTACCATATTGCCTTTGCCAGATACCTCAATGGTTGGTGTCGGCGTCGGTGTAATCTCAACAGTTGTTTCCTTGCTTCCGCATCCAACCGCCAACATTCCCATTACACACATTCCTGCAAGCAGTATATATCTTTTTTTCATTTTTAATCTCCTCCTATACTGTGTTTCACTCTATGAATGTACACTAGGCGTTTTGCCAAAAATATTTTTGGCCACTTCATAGATTATTATATAAGGATTCCTCCGCTTGTCAACCAAATCAATTGGAATTCACACATTTTTAAGAGTTTATTTAGACTTCATTTGGAAAATTCTGATACAAAAACAAGATTTATGTAGTTTTTATTATAGCATACTTTTTCTCTTTTGTAAAAAGAAAGAGCCATATTGTACGCAATACAGCTCTTATCATTTTTCATGATGTAGTTATCAGCGTCGTGTAACCTGCATCACGCAGCTTCTGTTCCATGGCAATGGCATTTCCCAATTGCAGGAATGCGCCCACCTGCACTTTATATAATCCATTCTCATTCAGCAGAAATGCCGGATAGCCCTGATCTAAAAGCTCATACAACAACTGATCGGCATACTGTTTATTTCGAAAAGCTCCCACCTGAACCCGGTAATAAATAGGACCTTCTACATTTTCTTCATTGAGAGTTCCCAAAATCGCACTGGCAATCGCCTGTGCAATCTCATCAAATTTTTCATCAAACATCTGATTATCTTTCTGCGAATTGATAAATCCCATTTCTACCAAAACAGACGGCATATTTGTTCTTCGAAGTACAACCAGCCCCGGCCGTTCTTTCACACCGATTTCCCGAAATCCCAATTCTCCGAGCGCTCCCAGGATATTCTGAGCCAGATCATATTTGATTCCTGATTTGTTATATACCAGTGTTTCCACGCCTGTATACTGATCAGGTCTTTCACTGGAATTTCTGTGGAAAGAAATAAAATAATCTGCGCCTGACTGGTTTGCGATGGTCGCTTTCTGAAATGGTGTCTGAAAGACGTCAGTAGTCCTTGTATATTCCACATCAACACCATTGTCTTCCAGAATCTTTCCCACGGCCATAGTCAATTTTAAGGCATCATCTTTTTCCTGGCGTCCCTCGTAAGTGGCACCAGGATCAGCACCGCCATGTGGCGGCAGTTACTTGCGGTAATCTCCCTGCAATTTGTATGTACTCAGGCACCTTTTGTTTCGTTCGGTTCGTAAACACTCGCAAAAAGATCTTCCAGTTCATCAGAAAAATTGTAAATAATCTTGATTTTATGATTTTCATACACTCGAATCTCATGTATCATCTCAATCACAATATCCCTGTCAAGTCTTTCTACCTCTCTCAATTCCAGCAGGCGCTGAATCCATGGAAGAGAAAAAACATCCGGTTGTTTCTCCATATCAGACTTCTCTTCCAGACTTTCCAACTGTTTTGTCAGTAATTCCTCTTTTTTCATGTAATCCTGACGATACGTGACAAATTCTTCCCTTGAGATCAGCTCCTCCCGATAATCCTCATAGACAGATTTTTTCAGCTTCTTTACTTTCTCAAGTTCAGCATGTAATCGAATTTTTTCGGCTTCTGTCGTTCTCCTGACCGTCATTGCCAACTCACGATTCTGCTCGACAATCTCCCTGAGATTCTCAATACTTCTGATGATTGTTCTTAAATCTTCCAAAATAATCTGCTCCAGAACCACATGCGGCATTGGATGAGGGGTACAGTAATTTCTCCCTGATCGCACATAAGTTCCACAGTAATAATTGATAATCCCATCCCCATGTCCCGGAGTTCCAACCTTCTTCACCAACGCTCTGCCGCAATCACCACACTTAAGAAAACCGGCAAATATGCTCATATTTTGCTCCAGATTCGGTGTTCGCCTTCTGCGCTTTAGCAGACTCTGTGTTTTATTCCAGGTGTCGAGATCTATGATTGGTTCATGCGTATTTTGGACAATAATCCAATCTTCTTTATCCAGTATCCGCGGTCTTTTTCTCATGCTTTGTGTTTTTCTGCCCTGCACCATATTTCCTATGTACATCTCGTTTTTCAGGATACGGTTCACTGTAGAATATGTCCAGTAAAAAGTGCTGCTTAAACGGTTACTGTTTTTATAATTTTCCCCGTTCAGCTTCTTATATTCAGATGGACATACAATTCCATCCGCATTTAATATAGAAGCAATCCGACTTTTTCCACATCCGCTGACATAAAGATCAAAGATTCTTCGGACTACTGTTGCTGCATATTCATCAATCACCAGTTTATTTTTATCCGTCGGTGATTTTTTGTAGCCATAAGAAGCAAACGCCCCGATAAATTCTCCTGCCTTTTGCTTTGTCTCAACAGAGGCGTGAATCTTTTTGGAAATATCGCGTGCATATTGTTCATTGAAAATATTTTTAATAGGAAGCAGCATATCATATGCCTGCTTTGCGCTGTCAATATTGTCTGTAATGGAAATAAAACGCACCTCTTTATCCGGGAAATATCTTTCAAGATACTTTCCTGTGTCAATGTAATCGCGTCCAAATCTGGACAAATCTTTTACAATCACACAGTTTACAATCCCGGCTTCAATATCTGCAATCATTCGTTTAAAAGCCGGACGATTAAAATTCGTACCTGAAAATCCGTCATCTACATATACATCAAGCAGTACAAACTCTTCTTTATCCTTCAGATAATCAGAAATTAATTTCTTCTGGTTACTAATGCTATTGCTTTCTACCCTCTCACCATCATCACAAGATAATCGGATATATTCCGCTACATGAAAAATTGATTTTCCTTTCACTTCCATTTACCGTTCAGCCACTATCCTTTCTGACATTTTATCACAAATAACTATTTTTTGCAATCTAAAAGCAAGGGTTTTATCCTTCCGACACACGTTTCTAAACCGTGCGTTTTTCCACCATATCATTTTTAATATGCGAACGAATAATTTGAGTTAGTAATTGAGAAATTGAAATTTGGTTCAAATATTCCCGTTCGATTGTATAAGACACATTGTTCTGCTGTTTTTTCATCATTATTTCGCCTTTCTTATTCGCATCCTTATATCATGGTTATTCACAGGGACTCTTCCACTATTCTGCCTAATCAATAATTTTTTATCAGATTGCTTTCGTTTCTGTTCAGGTATCTGAATCAAATACGGCCCTTGCATCCGCTCTCTTTCAAAAAAAACTATGCACTGTCCCATACGCAAATTTTCCGTAAGCTTCATCCACATTTCCTGCTTCTCTTTTCGTACAACTTTTAAAATTTGCCTTTTCTCAGTTATGGATGGTCGAAAATAGAGTTTACATGCAGCCTTTTTTACGAATTCCGCCTTTCTCGCCAATTCCTGTTTCACATCCATTTTCCATCCTCCTTTTTCAGACAGCAAAAGAGACAGGCGTATACACCTGTCTCTTGCTAATTTTAATCTTTATTCCATTTCGTCTTCTACTTCTTTGATCCCAAACATGACTCTCATAAAGTCTTCCCGTTCATTCAATAATTATAAGAATTTAACATAAAAAATAAGACATAATTAACACGTTTTCGACATCATTCGACAAACAATTAAATTCAAAAAGTCTACAAACATCATACAGTCCCTAAAAAAGCCACAGAAGCACATTCAAGCTTCTGTGACTTTTTTCTCTTATATATCACTCACATACCGGATGTTGGTTTGGTATACCGGGTTACTTTATTGTTCGCATGATTGTTTTTTACCCGATCAATACTTCCTTCCCGCGGAAAGCAAATCCATATGTCCGGATTCTCTCCTTCGGGATTCCTCTTGCTATAAGCTGTGCGGCATACTGCCTTTCTTCGATCTGACGCAGCGCATTCTGTACAGTATCTTCCAGACTGCCTTCTTTTTTAGGATTCAAAACCTTAAATTCCAGAATAATTGCATCGTCTTTTGGATTTTTCGGTTCCAGCATCACATCATATCTGCCAAATCCACTCTCACGGTTTGAGGTAATGATATATTCTTCTTTCAAATCTACGACCATTCCCAGCATAAATCCATGATAAAAGCGTTCCGGATCTTCTCCCGCCGGATTTTTACCTGTGTCAAAAAAGCTAAAACTATTCAATGCCACTTGATTCATATAGAAATTCATAGCCTCCACATCACCTGACAACAAAGCATTTACAAAGCTGTTATATTCTCCCGGCATCCGACTGAACCATTCACTGACCATCTCCTCAAACATGTCCTTCACTTCTTCATTTGTAAGACAAAGATCATACAACTGTCTTCTGCCGGCCTTTTTCGTATCATATCTCAGTACCTTTAAATAACCGCTGGCTACCAGAAGACTCCAGATTGCATTTTCATTATAATCCAACTGGTCATAAACAATTTGTTCATTGATCGGACATTGAATTGTTTCTCCTCTTAACAGTATTTCAAATTTTTCTTTTATCCCAACACTTCCCTCACGAATCAGTTTGCTCACCAGCGCATTAGAACTCGTATTTACCCAATAATCTGCTACTTTCCCTTTATTTAAGAAATGTAAAATAGACCAGGGATTGTAAATATCTTTATGGTCTCCAAAAATAAATCCATCATACCATCTACGGACTTCTTCTTTCTTTTCTCCCAATCCGAATTCATCCAATGCCGCAAATACTTCGTACTCAGTGAATCCAAACGAATCCGTATACTTATCAGAAGTTGTTGTTACCACTTCCAGATTATTTAAATCCGAAAAAATAGACTCTTTACTGATTCTTG
>JAUNPJ010000122.1 GCA_030536755.1 Eubacteriales bacterium
CGCGGCAAGAGCAATCCATAAGCGGCGCAGAAAAAGCAAGAAAATCGACATGCCTGTGCGGTGGTATCCCTCCCGGGCGAGTGGCGGTCATGTGGAAAGACTCCGGAAATAAGGAACCGAAAACTGTGCCGTTTGAAAGTGTTCCGTTGACCAGGAAAGTGGTGCACATACAACCCTACAACAGGAATTTTGCGAAAAATGCCGCAAAGGGAACACATCCCTTCGCGGCATTTGCTATGTGAGAAATATAAGAATAGATACCTGTTACATTGCTTTGCGGTAAATCTCCGCAATCTCTTCCTGTGTGAAAACAACTGGATTGTTTGCTACGCCGGCCGCAGAAACTTTCATACAGTTCTCTGCCATCCACGGAATGTCTTCTTCTGACAGTCCAAGGTCAGACAGTTTCAGTGTCATATCAATCTTGGCAAGCAGTTTTTTCACCTGCTGGGCACAGTCTGATGCATCCGTTCCGCCAAGCAGTCTGGAAATTTTTCCGAACTTATCCTCATCTCCCTGATAGGAAGCTTCGATAATAACCGGTGTCAGAGCGGCAAGTCCATGTCCATGAACAATGTCTTTCAATCCAGATGCCGGATGCTCCATTCCATGGGAAAGAGTCACACCGGCCTGGTTGATGACCATACCGCCGATCGTGCTGGCGATGGTGATTTTCTCCCATTTTTCCACATCCTCAGAACCATTGTACAGATCTACAAGACTGTCCGCAATCAACTCAATGGCATACAGTGCCAATGCATCTGTAAACGGCTGTGAAATTTTGGAGGTATATGCCTCCATGCTGTGGCACAATGCATCAAATCCGACAGATGCCAGAACTTTTTTCGGCATTGTCATCATACATTCCGGATCTACGATGGATGCTTTTGCGATAATGGCATTGCAGCGCAGAGACTTTTTATCTCCGTTTTCCGGATTTGTCAGCACGGCAAAACCATTTCCCTCCGAACCTGTTCCACAGGTTGTCGGAATCAGAATGAGCGGCAGTGCCTTGTCGCTTTTCTTTTTATTGAAAATGTAATCGTTAATGTCTCCGTCATTGACAGCGAGAAAAGCGATGGACTTTGCACAGTCCATAATGCTTCCGCCTCCAATGGCCACAACGACATCAGTTCCTGTTTCTTTGGCAAATTCTGCTCCTTCAATCGCAGTTGTTGTCAGCGGATTCTGAGATACTTTGTCAAACAGTGCGCTCTCAATTCCCGCTGCTGCCAGGCTGTCCTTTACCTTATCGTAGAGTCCTGATTTTTTCGCACTGGATTTTCCGGTTACGATCAGTGCCTTTTTACCATAAGGTTTAGCAAGTTCTCCCACTTCTTTGACTTTTCCGCATCCGAATACAACGTTTACCGGCAAATAATAATTAAAATTCATTTCAATCCCCCTGTTTCTTTTCGTTACTGTATTATAACTTTTCTTTGTGCTAAAATTTTATTGATTGCTGCATCAATCGCAACATCCAGTGCAGCAGAAATCTCTTCGTCACTGGACTGCAGTGCAGCAGCATCCTCATCAGAAATAATCTCTACGAGAATACCAAATTTTTCTTTATATTTGCGTTTGCAGGCAACGCAGAATGCCAGGCCAAGTACACACCAGCCGCCTGCCATCAGCCACTCCTGCCATACCAGAGACGCTCCGGAACCCGGAATGATATACATGGCAACCATAAATCCAGACATCAAAACAGCCATTGCACCAACAAACTTGTAATTTTTCACTTTATACGGTCTTTCCAGATTCGGCTCTTTGGATCTTAAGATGATAAAGGAAATGGAAACCATACAGTAAGCCACACAGCAACCAAAGTTACCAGCATCTACGATCCATACCAGCATTTTTCTTCCTGCAAAAGGAGCAAGGATGGAAAGTGCACCGATCAGATAAAGCGCATTGACAGGTGTTTTGTATTTTGGATGAAGTTTTGCAAATGCATATGGAATCATGTAAGATTCAGCCATAGAGTACATGGCACGGCTTCCTCCCATCAGGAAAGAGTTCCAGCTTGTGGCAATACCACACATACCACCGATGATAATTACTTTTGCCATAATCGTAGAGTTAAAAGCTTTTCCCATCGCATCTGCAGTTACCAGACCTGTTCCACTCTGAGAAGCAGCGATTTCAGCCGGATTTAATACATGTCCAACTGCCAGAATGATCAGAGCATAGAAGACAACCGCCATCACAACAGAAAGAATCAGAATCTTTCCGATTTTTTTCAGCGGAACATCGATCTCCTCAGCGGCCTGAGGGATAACATCAAATCCGATAAAGTAGAATGGTGTTACAACTGCTACTGTTAAAACAGTTTTGATCATACTTCCTGTAGAATCACCTACAAAATACTGTCCGTTCAGATTGGACATATCGCCATTGATCGCAGAAGCAGCAATCAGGATGATTCCAACTCCACCAATAATGACGGTCAGGATTGTCTGTAAAATCGCCGCTGTTTTTACACCGCGGATATTGATATATGTCATAAAAATAGATACGATCACGGCCACTGCCAGCCAGGATGCATAAATATCAAAACCGGCAACCGTATACAGATATCCCTTTAAGAATGGCGGATAAATGTATGTAATAATCGTAGGCAATGCGCAGGCCTCGAAACATACAACGCCGACATAGCCTAAAATAATCGCCCATGTACAGACAAAAGATCCCATCGGTCCCAATGCTCTGTGGCTGAATACATGCTCACCGCCACACTGCGGCATGGCACCTGTCAGCTCTGCGTAAGTCAGACCTACAAAGAATACCATAATTCCACCTATTACGAAACCAAGTGCTGCACCTACAACACCGCCTGTCTTAATCCAGTCACCGGAGGATACTACCCAGCCCCAGCCAATCATAGCGCCAAAAGCGATGACCAGGATATCCCATGCACCTAATACTTTGTCAAATTCTGAAGATTTCTTTGTTTCCATACTCATCACTCCTCTCCGCCAAATACCTGAGCTGCAACCTGCTCAATCAGTTTCACTGTTCCGTCCAGACCAAGAAGGTTGGAATCGATCATAAGATGCCTGTTGTGTCGGTCACCACGGTAGGTTCCTGTCATCTGTTTATATCTTGCATGAAGCATTTCATCGTTTTTCTGAATCAGCAGGATTGCATCATCACGAGACAGACTGTGTGCTTCCATGACATTTTTGATTCTCACTTCGTCCGGTGCATAAACAAATACATTCAGACAATTGTCCTGTTCTCTCAAAATGTGATCGGAACATCTTCCGATAAAGACACAGGATCCTCTCTCTGCCAGTTTCTTAATCGTCTCTGACTGAATGTAAACCATACGTTTTGTCAGGTTCGCATATTTCGTCGGACCACCTGTCAATGCAGATTTTGTGGATTTGCCACGGATATCTACACCGGCCTCTGCCTTTTCTGCCAGATCTTTTGAAAATCCGGCTTCCTCAATGATCTCATCGATCAAGGCTCTGTCATAATAGGCAATTCCAAGATCCTTGGCAATTCTCTTTCCGATTTCCGGGCCAAAACATCCATATTCACAGCCCACTGAAATTACAAATTGTTTCTTCATATAACAACTCCTCTCATTTCCCCTCTTGTTTATTGGAATAAAAACAGAGAGTCCGACATTTCTGTCAGACCCCCTTGTCTGTTTTTTCTTATGCTAATTTTCTT
>JAUNPJ010000068.1 GCA_030536755.1 Eubacteriales bacterium
CACGGCCTGATCCTACAGTACGTCCACCTTCACGGATAGCGAAAGTAAGACCCTGAGCCATAGCGATTGGGTGGATCAGTTCGATTGTCATCTCTACGTTATCACCAGGCATGCACATTTCTGTTCCTTCTGGAAGCATGCAAACACCTGTTACGTCTGTTGTTCTGAAGTAGAACTGTGGACGATAGTTGTTGAAGAATGGTGTGTGACGACCACCCTCGTCTTTTGTCAGAACGTAAACCTGAGCTGTAAATTTTGTATGGCATGTGATTGTTCCTGGTTTAGCAAGAACCTGTCCACGCTCGATCTCTGTTCTCTGAACACCACGAAGCAGAGCACCGATGTTATCACCAGCCTGAGCCTCATCCAGCATTTTACGGAACATCTCGATACCTGTTACAACAGTTTTTCTTGTCTCTTCTCTGATACCAACGATTTCAACTTCCTCGTTCAGGTGAAGAGTACCAGCCTCTACTCTACCAGTAGCAACTGTACCACGACCTGTGATTGTGAATACGTCCTCTACAGGCATGATGAATGGTTTGTCTGTGTCACGCTGTGGATCTGGAATGTAGCTGTCAACAGCATCCATAAGCTCCATGATCTTGTCGCCCCACTCGCTTGCAGGATCTTCCAGTGCTTTCAGAGCAGAACCCTGAACAACTGGTGTGTCATCGCCTGGGAACTCATACTCGTCTAACAGCTCACGGATTTCCATCTCAACGAGCTCTAACAGCTCTTCGTCATCTACCATATCACATTTGTTCATGAATACAACGATGTATGGTACACCTACCTGACGGGACAGAAGGATGTGCTCTTTCGTCTGAGCCATAACACCATCAGTAGCAGCTACAACAAGGATAGCACCGTCCATCTGAGCAGCACCAGTGATCATGTTCTTAACGTAGTCAGCATGTCCTGGGCAGTCAACGTGTGCGTAATGTCTTTTCTCTGTCTCGTACTCAACGTGAGCAGTAGAAATTGTGATACCACGCTCTCTTTCTTCTGGAGCTTTATCAATATTCTCGAAATCTGTAGCTGTGTTACCTGCAACTCTCTCAGACAGAACTTTTGTGATAGCAGCTGTCAGAGTTGTTTTACCATGGTCTACGTGTCCGATGGTACCAATGTTACAATGTGGTTTGGTTCTCTCAAATTTAGCCTTTGCCATTTTAAAACGTCCTCCTTAAACATGTACCCATATGGGTCAATTGAATGCTTTTTTATTTGAATTATAACCTGCTAACCTTGATTATATTTCAAATCAAGGCTATTTGCAAGCATTTTTTATCAATCCTTTTTGGATAAGATCTTTTCCTGTACAGATTTTGGAACTGGCTCGTATTTCTCGAAGAACATAGAGTAGTTACCACGTCCCTGTGTTCTGGAACGCAGGTCTGTGGAATATCCAAACATCTCTGACAGCGGAACATATCCACGAATCATCTTACCACCGCCGATATCTTCCATACCTTCGATACGTCCACGGCGGGAGTTGATATCACCAATTACATCACCCATGTAATCTTCCGGAGTAGTAACCTCTACTCTCATGATAGGCTCAAGTAAGATTGGTGAAGCCTTCTGCATAGCATCTTTGAATGCCAGAGATCCGGCAATGTGGAATGCCATTTCAGAAGAATCGACTTCATGGTAAGAACCATCATATACGTTAGCATATACACCAACAACCGGGAATCCACCCAGAGTACCAGCCTTCATAGCCTCTTCGATACCTTCGCCGACTGCCGGGATGTATTCCTTCGGAATAGCACCACCAACAACTGTGGACTCGAACTTGTACAGTTCTTCTCCGTTGGCATCCATTGGCTCGAATTTAACTTTACAGTGACCGTACTGACCACGACCACCAGACTGTTTTGCGTATTTGCTGTCAACATCAACCGGTTTTGTGATAGTCTCTTTGTAAGCAACCTGAGGTGCACCTACGTTAGCTTCTACCTTGAACTCACGCAGAAGTCTGTCTACGATGATCTCCAGATGGAGCTCACCCATACCAGCGATGATTGTCTGTCCAGTTTCCTGGTTTGTATGAGCACGGAATGTCGGGTCTTCCTCTGCAAGTTTTGCAAGAGCCTCACCCAGTTTGCCCTGACCGGCTTTTGTCTTAGGCTCGATAGCCAGCTCGATAACCGGTTCCGGGAATTCCATGGACTCAAGGATTACCGGATGCTGCTCGTCACAGATTGTATCACCTGTTGTAGTGAATTTGAATCCGATCGCTGCTGCAATGTCTCCGGAATAAACCTTTGCTAATTCCTCTCGTTTGTTCGCATGCATCTGCAGGATACGTCCTACACGCTCTTTCTTTCCTTTTGTAGCATTCAGTACATAAGAACCGGAGTTCATAGTACCGGAATATACACGGAAATATGCAAGCTTACCAACGAATGGGTCTGTCATAATCTTGAATGCCAGAGCAGAGAATGGCTCTTCATCGGAAGAATGTCTCACGATTGGGTTTCCATCCAGATCTTCACCCTGAATAGCAGGGATATCTGTCGGAGCTGGCATAAACTCAAGAATTGCATCCAATAATTTCTGAACACCTTTGTTTCTGTAAGCTGTACCACAGCATACAGGAACAGCAGTACACTCACAAGTAGCTTTTCTCAGAACTGCTTTCAGAGCTTCTACAGAAGGTTCTTCACCTTCCAGGTATTCCATCATCAAATCGTCATCTAACTCGCAGATTTTCTCAACCAGTTCTGTATGGTAGAGTTCTGCGTCATCTTTCATATCATCTGGAATCTCTACGATGGAAATGTCTTCACCTTTCTCATCATTGTAGATATAAGCCTGCATTTCAAACAGGTCGATGATTCCCTTAAATTCATCTTCTTTACCGATTGGCAACTGAAGACAAATTGCATTTTTACCTAATCTTGTCTTAATCTGATCTACAGCATTGTAGAAATCTGCACCAAGGATATCCATCTTGTTGATGAAAGCCATACGCGGTACATTGTATGTGTCTGCCTGACGCCATACATTTTCAGACTGAGGCTCTACACCACCTTTTGCACAGAAGACACCAACAGCGCCATCCAGTACACGGAGTGAACGCTCAACTTCTACTGTGAAGTCTACGTGTCCAGGGGTATCAATGATGTTGATACGATGCTCCTTAGCACCTGGTTTGTTCTTGCAGTGTTCCTGCAGTGTCCAGTGACAAGTAGTAGCGGCTGAAGTGATTGTGATACCTCTTTCCTGCTCCTGCTCCATCCAGTCCATGGTAGCAGTACCTTCGTGAGTATCACCAATCTTATAGTTAACACCGGTATAATATAAGATACGCTCTGTCAATGTTGTTTTACCCGCATCGATATGAGCCATAATACCAATGTTTCTGGTTCTCTCTAATGGATATTCTCTTCCAGCCATCGAATCTCCTCCTAGAATCTGTAATGAGCAAATGCTTTGTTAGCCTCTGCCATCTTATGCATGTCTTCTTTCTTCTTTACAGATGCTCCTGTGTTGTTCATAGCATCCAGTAATTCGTTTGCAAGTCTCTCTTCCATTGTCTTCTCTCCTCTTTTACGAGAATAAGCAGTAATCCAACGAAGAGCCAGTGCCTGACGACGGTCAGGTCTAACTTCGATCGGTACCTGGTAGGTAGCTCCACCGATACGTCTTGCTTTTACTTCCAGAACAGGCATGATGTTGTTCATAGCCTCTTCAAATACTTCAAGAGCTGGCTTGCCAGCTTTCTCTTCCACTCTGGCGAATGCTCCGTATACAATTTTCTGAGCGACACCTTTCTTACCATCTAACATAATGTTATTGATAAGTTTGGTAACCACTTTGTTATTGTACATTGGATCTGCCAGCACGTCTCTCTTCTGAGTATGTCCTTTACGTGGCACGTTACTTCCCTCCTTAATCATGATCAGTGGGACTTGCTTTTATTCAGTTATTTGTGAAAAAAGCAAATCACTTCGATTAAATCATAGGTACTCACACTTTAGATGTATGTTCGCACTGGTAAATCAATATTTAACCCGCAACCGACAGGGTATATGGAATAACCGTACAATTTCTCATCAATTGGGTGATACACTAATATTACTTCATATTATGAATTATTTTTTAGGTCTCTTAGCTCCGTATTTGGAACGAGCCTGTCTTCTGTTAGCAACACCGGCTGTATCCAGTGTTCCTCTGATAATGTGGTATCTTGTACCTGGTAAGTCTTTTACTCTTCCTCCACGAATCAGAACAACGCTATGCTCCTGAAGGTTGTGTCCCTCTCCTGGGATGTAGCTTGTTACTTCGATACCGTTGGAAAGACGTACTCTGGCAATCTTTCTAAGAGCTGAGTTCGGCTTCTTAGGTGTTGCAGTCTTAACAGCTGTACAAACACCTCTCTTCTGAGGGGAAGACATGTTTGTGCTTTTTTTCTTCAGAGAGTTAAAACTCTTCTGCAGAGCTGGTGCTGTAGATTTCTTTACTGCTGTCTGTCTTCCTTTTCTTACTAACTGGTTAAATGTTGGCATTCCATTTCACCTCCCGATTTTTTCTTCACATGTTTACATGATCTGCGGTTGCTATTTTCAAAAAACAAAAAAATATTCAAGCGCACAAAAAAATACGTTTTTTATGCACGCTTGAATATTATATCCTTTGCATTTCTTTCTGTCAAGCCCTTTACTTTCAACTTTTGTTAAAATTTTGTAATTTTTTCAATACCAGCTTCTCCAGATATTTTGTGATCTGATCATATCGGATCACTTTCGCAACGAAATTCAGGAAAATAGAAATCCCCAGACTGACTGCCAGAAGAAACAGCCAGATCAGTATCGCATATCGGAAAGAATACGTCAGTTCTTTCAGCCATAAACCTCTCACCAGCGTATGCACATAAAAAATCACGGCAGAATGTTTTCCCAAAAACTGAAGAATTTGCTTCAATCCCGGAATGTCAGTCACAAATTCATAACACCACCAGATAAACAATACCGGCATCACTCCATTCATCAGAAATTTCAGATGCTGTATTCCCCACTCACTGGCGCGCAGCCTATCCGCCAAAACAAGCACACATGTCAGAAACAAAAATTTTATGATTTTATTGAGGATTTGACCAGGAACAATTTTCCAGGCTTTCAGTCTTTCCAGAACATTTCTGTCCGCAAAACAGATGGCAATCGGAATCGTAAACATCCATTTGTCAAGATTCGAATCCATATCCAGAAAATAGTTTCCCACAAACAGTCCCATCGGAATCAACAGCCATCCCAAACGCCTGTACAAAATCATACAAACAGGCATAAATACCGTGATCAAAACGACAAGGCTCAGATACCACCAGGTATCCACCAGCATTTTCGTTCCAAAGATATTGGAAATTCCAAGAGCATCCATAAGCATGCACACGAGTTTTGTCGTTCTCCCGCCCTCATAACGGGATACATCCAGAATCTCTGTGACAATCTGACAGAAAAGAAACGGCAGAAGAAACATAAAAATAAGCTTCATATATCGTTCCACAACATAGGAAAACGCCTCATCTGCCGAAAACACATATTCCGGAAACCGTTTCTTCATGGATAACGTAAGCCCATATGCAGATAAAAAAGCAAACATCCCCACACAGATTACCATGCTGTAACTGATCTGCATCGCCAATTCTTTACTCAGCGGCCAGAACTGAACATCCACACCCGAAAGACGGAATTCTCTGGAAAAGCAGTGATAGCACAGCAAAAAACAAACGGCAATCCCTTTGATCGCCAGCGTATGTTCTTTTGTAAAATGATACTTTTTTTCCATAATTTACTTTTTCTCTTTCTTATTGAATTTTCCGTTAAGCCACGGAAAATAATTTTCAATCACCTGAATCACTCCGCACTCCAACAGCATCAGTTCCAGTAAGATGCAGGAGCACTCAAAATAGTAGCGCAGTCCTGCTGTCTTTGACAAGGTAACTACGGACTTCCAGCCCGCAATGATCACATTTTTAAAGCCTAAGGTGCCGTGCGTTGCCATAATGATCAGCGAATATTTTCCGCAGAAGTTAAGGAACGACATAGACCACCATTTCTCCAGAAATTCCAAAATCAAGATAGCACCCAGTGATCCTGCGATTCCTCCGATATACATCAGAGACGGGTGTTTTCCGATTCCGATCAGGTTCAGATTGACACCCGGATTTTTCTGGGAAAGCCACATATTTCCCACACATAAAAGAATCCCGATCACAAATCTCATATTCCTGTTTTTGAGCTTCTGCAAAACCATATACGCAAGATACCCTGCTCCAATAAACCAGAAAGCGAGAAAGCCTTTTGTCACAGTCATAATCGGAAAACTTATGATTTTATAGCGAATCGTATCCATGCTGTCAGAAAGCCCCGGAAGCAGTACAGAAACATATTGAAGAATGATGATCGGCACCACTGCCGAAACTGCTTTGACCCACTTTGGTGCTTTTACAATCACAATAAACAGCATCTGGCCGATGAGCAGGGACGGCAGAAACCACAAAGCACTGATTCCTCTAAGCGAGCAGGTTGCATACGCCTGTTCCAGAAATTTATGAAACATCGCACTTTTTTCCGTTCCCTTCATTACACAGAGAAACATCTGATAGGCTATGGTAAGTACGCTGTAGCCGAAATAAGGAATCAAAAGTGTTTTTATCTGTTTTTTCCAGTAATCCGCAATCGTATATTTTTGAAGTGTCTGTCTCATGCAAAGGAGATACCCCGATACAATAAAGAAAATAGCAAGCTTGTACGAAGCAAACCAGGTGTCGATTGGATTTCCTATGGTTGTAATATGTCCAAACACCACCATGCAGATTCCCCAGCCTTTTGCTGCATCTAAATAACGAAGCCTTTTTGTCACCGGCGCCGCAGTTATGGTATTCATATTTTTTCCTTTCTTTTCTTCTGACAAAGACCGGCCGAAGCCGGTCTTTTCCTGTTAATATTCTCTGCTTATGATATATTCATAAGTTCGTTTGCTGTTATCATTATCCCGATATGGGAGATAATAATCTCTCATTTTTCCATATTGATCTTTTTCCTGGAAATCGCGCTTCATGTATTCTTCGATGCCATCGATCAGATCGTCACATTCCATATAACGTTCTCCGAACAGTTCGTGTTCCATATCCAGATAACTTCCATGTGCCTGCATATACATATCACAGTCAAACTGATAGAACAATACCGGTTTGCCAAGATAATACACATCCCAGCACACACTGGAGTAGTCTGTGATCAGCATATGGCACTTTTTCATAATCTCATTCAGCGGTTCTGCACCAAATGGAATCAATTCCACATTCTCTTCACTGATATTAAATTCTCCCAGATAATCCTTGAATTTCGGATGAATATAGAAAATCAGTTTTGTATTGTATTCCTTCAGCAAACGATTCAGCTTGCTGCTCTGAAGAAAATGTGAATAGTTTTTGTAATAATCACTTTGACGGAATTCTTCCGCACTCTTTTCTTCCAGCCAGGAACGCCAGGTCGGCATCACCAGAACGATCTTTTCTTCTTTGTTCGAAGTATCTTCCAGCACATCCCATCTCGTAAATCCCAAAATAGGTGCATCTTCCCTTGCGTATCCGAAATTTTCCATTACAATCTTCTGTTCAAACTCAGAAGTTGTTGTAAAGTAGGTCATAGGGCTGGAACCTTTCTTGCCAAAAATTCCATCGACACGCTTCAAAGCAGTTACGCCGTGCTGCAGGAACAAAATCTTATGATGTGCAATTCTCTGAGAAATCAGATTTGGTTTTGCACGCCATGCATACAGATGTGTTTTCGAATCAGAAGCCACGTATAATTTCGCCACCATACAATACAAAACATGGCGAAAACTCATAAATGGAATGACATGGCTGCCATATTTTTTCATCTTATCCCAGTCAGGCGAATCTTTATCTAAAATAAAGTAAATATGTTTGCTCTGTTCTTTCGGCAGTTGTTCCATACAATAACAGAAGAAATAGTAACCATTGTCCTGTGCCATTGAACAGAATTTTTCATATACGAGCCACATACGTTTGCTCTTCCAGTACGGAAGCAGTATGACATAAAGCCCAAATGCTGCCAGCTCTTTGATCCGCGTGCCCATTCCGTCATATTTTGATCTTTCACGATAGGTAAATGCAATCTTACTGCCCTGTGTTCTGTACGGATACACGACATGCGTTTCATCCGGAAGGCATTGATGGTTGCCAAGCAGAAGCCTTAATCTCTTTTTCTTAGATAAATATGCAGACAATGCTGTCTCCTCTCCGTTCTGCTCCACAATCACAAACACATCCCAGTAGAGTTCCTCAAGCTCCACTTTCGCGAAATCTATGCTCGCTTCAATGATCCAGTATCCCTGATTCAGTTTTACCTTAAAATCCATCGAGTACTGTTTGTCGTCCACTTTACTTCTATATTTTATGATGACATCTTTTACAGCAGCATTCATTTTTTTAAATTTCAGAGTCAGATAGAACACAGAACCTTTCTCTGAGAATTTCAGAACATCACCACGAATATATTTTCCAACAACATTTTCTGGAAGACATGGAAGAACTTTCAAAAAGCCCTTTGCTTCATCCATAAAAGGAATCATCTCCATCTCTTCATAAGACAATCCGTCTTTCATCACAACATTTTTGTAGGAAATACTTGGAAAATACAGACTCTCTTTATTTAATTGATCGATTTGCAGCAATGCTTCTTCGTGGCGTTTCGCATCCACCGGATATCTCAACTGTCTTTCATTATTTTCTATCACTTCAACTGCAAGAATATAATTTCCCTTCATATCCATGACTTCATCATTTAAAACTCCGCTGAAATTTTCCTGTATTTTGCAGGTATCTTTTTCTTCTTCGGTAAGGGCCCTTGCCCAGAGAATTTTTCTCTCGCTTTTGACTTTTTCGATAATCAGAAGCCGATTGACAGAATACGTCTGCGATGGCTCATATTGTATGCAGATTTTCTGCTCACTGTGCGAAAAAGAAGCATCCAGAAACTTGTCTTTCTGATAATAAAAGGTTTCTCCCACATTTCCGCTGTAATATTCTTCCTGAAAGACCGGATCAATGTTCAGTTCCGGAAAACAGCGCTGTATTTCCCGCAGATGCAGTTCCTGTTCTGTTTTCTTGCTGAATTTGCTCCATATTTCTTCTAAAAATGTTCTTGGAGTTGTCCTTGTAATAAAAACATAATCAAATGCATCTGGGTAATTATCATACAGGTAGCTGCTCATGAACGGATCAAAAAAGCGACGTTCAAACACTACGATATCTTTGTCAGAATCTACATTTTTCGCTACCGCATCCAACGTTTCCGGCTTACGGATTTCCGGTGGAAATACGACACGTCTTTTTGGTACACAATTCGCACTGTAATCGATGATTTCCAGATCTTCCGTCTTATCCTGGAACACCAGTTCCGCCATTTTTCTGGCCGCATCCGCAGAATCATAGGCAAGGAATTTTTCCATATATGCCTGGTTGTTGTCGTATCGGTCTTCGCGGAAATCTTCGGATACAATGCAGTCCTTTAATGTTTCCAGATCATAAATCTTCCGAAACGGAAGTTCTTTGATGTCAAAATACATACCTCTGTCGTGCATGTACTCTTCATAATCATACATAAAGAGAATAACCGGTTTTCCAGTTACCGAATAATCAAAAAAGACACTGGAATAATCCGTAATCAGCGCATCGACACTGTTGAGGAACTCATACTTGTCAATATCCGCAGGAAATGGAAAAATGTGTTTGTAATTCTCCAGCTTGACACTCTTTTGCACGATTGGATGAAAATTCACATAAAGTTTTTGATGATCTTTTAAATTCTCATCCAGATATTTCAGCATATCATTGATTTCTGATCCGTAATTGTCCGTCTGAATATCATGATTGCTTTGACCTCTCCAAGTCGGCATGTAGGCCAAAGTAGTAAATTTCTCATTTTCCAGCTTTCTGCAGATTTCCTTCGCTTTTTCCTCATCTTTGAAAAGGCTATTTCTCGGATATCCATTCATCACAACCTTTCCGGTATAAAGAGAATTGAGATTGTAATCCTCCATCATCACCTCTTTGGTGAATTTATTCGGAAACATAATGTAACTGGCCTGCAAAAAATTATGCTGCACATTGTACATCGACTCAATTCCAAAACGCATCTTTTTGCCAAGAGTTTTCAATGGCGTTCCATGCCAGGTCTGAAGATAAACCTGCTCCTCGCGCCTGATAAAATATGCCGGAAAAGAGCTGTTATTGATCAGATATTTTGATTCAGCCAGCACTTTTACATATGCGAAGGTATTGATATCTACCAGTTCAACAGGGAGTTTCATAGCCTCTGCTGTCTTTTTATGTTCTTCGTAATTATTGGTGGCAAAATATATTTTATATTGATCTGAACCTTCCATTTTTAAAAATTCTGTCAAAATGTAAAAAGGCGAATCGGACAAATCTTTCCCATGAAAAGATTCAAATAAAATCTGTTTTTCCTGAATGGGTAAATGTTTATAATACCATCCATACATAAATTTCATTTTGGGAGCTTTTTGAAATGTTTTTTTGGCAACTCCCGCAGCCTTCGAAAGTTTTTTTCTAATTCCACTAGCCATCTATATGAATACCAGCCTTTCTACTCGTTGCTTTCCTCGTCTTATGGGTGCTTCTCATCATATCCCTGAATGATTGAAAAAAAGTTTAAGATATCTGTAATCACAAAACAGTCACAATTTAACAAGATTTTTACAAACAAAAAAGTAAAAAACCGCCGCACAACTGCATAATCTCTATCACAGGCAAAAACATAATCTCCTGTAACAAAGAATGCATTTGTGCAGCGGCTTATTTTTTATTCTTCTGTATCTTCTACCTCTACAGTTTCCTCTAAGCCTTCCTCAGATGTCTCTTCCTCATCCAAATCATCTTCTTCGTCCAGAGGCAATGTTTCATCCAAAGCATCGGTATCTTCAAAATCAACCATTTCTTCCTCATCAAACATCAAATCATCATCAAAAAGAAGTTCATCATCTTCTGTCATATCTGTATTCAGCTTCACTTCACTGTAGCGTTTCATTCCAGTTCCGGCAGGAATCAGTTTACCAATGATTACGTTCTCTTTCAGACCGATCAGCGGATCAATCTTTCCTTTGATAGCGGCTTCTGTCAGAACCTTGGTAGTTTCCTGGAAGGATGCAGCAGACAGGAAGGAGTTTGTAGCCAGAGAAGCTTTCGTAATACCAAGCATAACCTGTTTGCCCTCTGCCGGCTCCTTTCCTTCTTCTTCCATCTTCTTATTCACATCATCAAATTCCAGAACATCTACAAGAGAACCTGGAAGGAAGTCTGTATCACCATTATCCTCGATGCGGATTTTCTTCAGCATCTGACGTACGATTACCTCAATATGCTTATCATTAATCTCAACACCCTGCAGACGATATACACGCTGTACCTCACGGATCATATAATCCTGTACGGCACGAATACCTTTGATCTTGAGGATATCATGCGGATTTACACTACCTTCTGTCAGCTCATCACCAGCTTCCAGAACCTGTCCGTCAAGAATCTTGATACGGGATCCATATGGAATCAGATAAGTTTTTGCCTCTCCGCTTTCATGATCTGTTACTGTGATCTCACGTTTTTTCTTTGTATCACTGATGGTAGCAACACCAGGGATCTCTGTAATGATTGCAAGACCTTTCGGTTTTCTTGCCTCAAAAAGCTCCTCGACACGAGGAAGACCCTGTGTGATATCTCCACCCGCAACACCACCGGTATGGAAGGTACGCATGGTCAGCTGTGTACCAGGCTCACCGATTGACTGTGCGGCAATAATTCCAACAGACTCACCTACCTGAACCGGCTCACCAGTTGCCATGTTCGCACCATAACATTTTGCACAAATACCAATATGGCACTTACATGTCAGAATCGTACGAATCTTGACTTTATCAATTGCACCGCCCTCAGCGCTTACTCCCTCTTTCATAATTCTGGCAGCGCGCTTCGGAGTAATCATGTGGTTTGCTTTTACAAGCACTTCCCCATCTTTATTCTTAATCGTTTCACAGGAGTATCTTCCTGTAATACGTTCCTGAAGACTTTCAATCTCTTCACGTCCCTCCATGAATGCCTTTACATACATTCCCGGGATCTCTCCTGTAGCCTCACAGCAGTCTGTCTCACGGATGATCAGATCCTGAGATACATCAACCAGACGTCTTGTCAGGTAACCGGAATCGGCTGTACGAAGAGCGGTATCGGACAGACCTTTACGAGCACCATGCGCAGACATGAAGTACTCCAATACGTCCAGACCCTCACGGAAGTTGGACTTGATTGGCAGCTCGATCGTATGACCGGTTGTATCCGCCATCAGACCACGCATACCAGCCAGCTGTTTGATCTGTTTATCAGAACCACGGGCACCGGAATCCGCCATCATAAAGATGTTGTTATACTTATCCAGACCGCCAAGCAGTTTCTTAGTCAGCACATCATCGGTCGCTTTCCAGGTCTCTACAACCTCTTTGTAACGCTCTTCTTCTGTGATCAGACCACGTTTGTAGTTTCTTGTGATCAAATCCACAGTATCCTGTGCCTGCTGAATCAGTTCAGGTTTTTCCGGCGGCACGGTCATATCAGAAATAGATACGGTCATGGCCGCTCTTGTGGAATATTTATAACCCATGGACTTGATGTCATCCAATACTTCCGCAGTCTTGGTAGCTCCATGAGTATTGATAACTTTTTCCAGAATCTGTTTCAGGCCTTTCTTGCCTACATGGAAATCTACTTCCAGAATCAGCTCATTGCCTTCAATGCTTCTGTCTACGAATCCCAAATCCTGCGGAAGAATCTCATTAAACAGGAATCTTCCAAGAGTGGATTCTACATTGCCGGTCAGAATACTTCCATCCGGCATTTCTTTGCTGCAGCGCACTTTAATCTTACTCTGCAGTGTAATCTCCTTGTTCTCATAAGCAAGGATTGCTTCGTTCAGGTTGTGGAAGAACTTGCCTTCTCCCAGATTTCCGGGTCTTTCCTGTGTCAGATAGTAAATTCCAAGAACCATATCCTGAGAAGGAACGGCAACCGGACCACCATCGGACGGTTTCAACAGGTTGTTTGGCGACAGCAGAAGGAATCGGCACTCTGCCTGAGCCTCTACGGATAATGGAAGATGCACGGCCATCTGGTCACCATCGAAATCGGCATTGAACGCGGTACATACCAGCGGATGAAGCTTGATTGCTTTACCTTCTACCAGAATCGGCTCAAACGCCTGAATACCAAGTCTGTGCAGTGTAGGAGCACGGTTGAGCATAACCGGATGCTCTTTGATTACATCTTCCAGGATATCCCAAACTTCCGGCTGCAACTTTTCTACCATCTTCTTGGCATTCTTGATGTTGTGAGAAGTACCGTTTGCAACAAGCTCTTTCATTACGAACGGCTTGAACAGCTCAATCGCCATTTCTTTCGGAAGACCACACTGATAAATTTTCAGCTCCGGTCCAACGACGATAACGGAACGTCCGGAGTAGTCAACACGCTTACCTAACAGGTTCTGACGGAAACGTCCGGATTTACCTTTCAGCATATCGGAAAGGGATTTCAGGGCTCTGTTTCCAGGACCGGTAACCGGACGTCCGCGACGTCCATTGTCGATCAGCGCATCGACAGCCTCCTGAAGCATTCTCTTCTCGTTGCGCACGATGATATCCGGTGCGCCAAGCTCCAGAAGTCTCTTCAGACGATTGTTGCGGTTGATAATTCTTCTATATAAATCGTTCAAGTCAGATGTGGCAAAACGTCCTCCATCCAACTGAACCATCGGACGCAGATCCGGCGGAATAACCGGAATCACAGTCATGATCATCCATTCCGGGCGGTTGCCTGAACCACGGAAAGATTCTACAACTTCCAGTCTCTTTACGATTCTGGCACGTTTCTGTCCGGTTGCTTCCTTCAGGCCTTTTTTCAATTCTTCAGACTCTTTCTCCAGATCAATCTCTTCCAGAAGTTCCTTGATTGCCTCTGCACCCATGCCTACACGGAATTCATATCCGTAAGACTCGCGTGCCTCCTGATATTCTTTCTCTGTCAGAACCTGTTTGTACATCAGTCCTGAATCCGCAGGATCCAGAACGATGTAGTTTGCAAAATACAGAACTTTCTCCAGTGTTCTTGGAGATAAATCCAGAATCAGTCCCATACGGGAAGGAATTCCTTTAAAATACCAGATATGGGAAACAGGTGCTGCCAGCTCAATATGTCCCATACGCTCACGGCGGACTGCTGCTTTTGTGACCTCTACGCCACAACGATCGCAGACAACGCCTTTATAACGAATTTTCTTATATTTACCACAATGACATTCCCAGTCTTTGCTCGGTCCAAAAATTCTCTCACAGAAAAGTCCGTCTTTCTCAGGCTTCAGAGTACGATAATTGATTGTCTCAGGTTTTAATACCTCGCCTCTTGACCATTCGCGAATTTTTTCCGGGGACGCCAGTCCGATCTTAATCGCATCGAATGTCATTGGCTGATAGACTTCCTGCTTATTTGTTGTCTCTGTCATCTAAGTTTCCCCTTTCTATTCTTCGTCATCAAGAGTGTCGTCATCATCCAAAAACTCTTCTTCATCCATATCATCTTCTACATCAACCAGTTCTTCGCCTGAGAATTCCTGTTTGGTGTATCCATAAGCACCATATGCTTCTTCCTTGTCCTGTCTGCGGCTTTCACCTTCAATAACAGAACGAAGATCTGTATCTCCATATTCTGCTGTTTCCATAATCTCAACCTCTGTGCGGTCCTCACGCAGAACACGTACATCCAGACCAAGAGACTGCAGCTCTTTGAGCAGAACCTTAAAGGATTCCGGAATACCTGGTTCAGGGATATTGTCTCCCTTAATAATTGCTTCGTATGTCTTCACACGTCCGATCACATCATCGGATTTCACAGTCAGAATCTCCTGCAGAGTATAAGATGCACCGTAAGCTTCCAGTGCCCAAACCTCCATCTCTCCGAAACGCTGACCACCGAACTGTGCCTTACCACCCAGAGGCTGCTGTGTAACCAGTGAGTATGGGCCGGTAGAACGTGCGTGAATCTTATCATCTACCAGATGGTGCAGTTTCAGGTAATGCATGTGTCCAATGGTTACAGGGCTGTCAAAATACTCGCCTGTACGTCCGTCACGCAGTCTTACCTTACCATCTCTTGACAGAGGCACTCCTTTCCAGAGTTCTCTGTGTGCTTTATTCTCATCGAGGAATTCCATCACATCAGGACGCAGAGTGTCCTCATATTTTGCGCGGAACTCTTCGAAATCTTCCATATTTACATAATCGTTCGCCAGATCCAATGTATCCATGATATCGTTCTCGTTTGCGCCGTCGAAGACTGGTGTTGCCACATTGAATCCCAAGGCTTTCGCAGCAAGACTCAGGTGGATCTCCAGGACCTGACCGATATTCATACGAGAAGGCACACCCAGCGGATTCAGTACGATATCCAGCGGACGTCCGTTTGGCAGGAACGGCATATCTTCTACAGGCAATACACGGGAAACGACACCCTTGTTACCATGACGACCGGCCATCTTATCACCAACGGAAATCTTTCTCTTCTGTGCGATGTAGATGCGTACAGACTGATTGACACCAGGAGACAGCTCATCACCGTTTTCGCGGGTAAATACCTTTGCATCTACAACAATTCCATATTCTCCATGAGGAACTTTCAGGGAAGTATCACGAACTTCGCGGGCTTTCTCACCGAAAATAGCACGAAGCAGTCTCTCCTCCGCTGTCAGCTCAGTCTCTCCCTTCGGAGTTACCTTACCAACCAGAATATCTCCTGCGCGAACCTCAGCACCAATGCGGATGATACCGCGCTCATCCAGATCTTTCAGAGCATCGTCACCGACACCAGGTACGTCACGGGTAATCTCTTCCGGTCCCAGTTTTGTATCACGGGCTTCCGCTTCATACTCTTCAATATGAATCGAAGTATACACGTCTTCCTGAACAAGACGCTCACTTAACAGGACCGCATCCTCGTAGTTGTAACCTTCCCATGTCATGAATCCGATCAGCGGGTTCTTTCCAAGAGCAAGCTCACCGTTAGAGGTAGAAGGACCATCTGCAATCACCTGTCCAGCTTCCACGTGCTCATCCTGCTGCACGATCGGCTTCTGGTTGTAGCAGTTACTCTGGTTACTTCTCATGAATTTTGTCAAACGATACTGATCTTTTGTACCATCATCATTTTTGATCACAATTTCTTTTGAGGTGGAACGCAATACCGTACCAGCCTTCTTAGCCACAACGCAGACACCGGAGTCTACGGCAGCTTTTGTCTCAATACCAGTACCAACAACCGGTGCCTCTGTAAACAGAAGCGGAACGGCCTGACGCTGCATGTTGGACCCCATCAGCGCACGGTTCGCATCGTCATTCTGCAGGAAAGGAATCAGCGCTGTAGCCACGGAGAATACCATCTTCGGAGATACGTCCATGTAATCAAACATGTGTTTCTCGTACTCCTGTGTCTCTTCTCTGTAACGACCGGAGACATTCTTATGAATGAAATGTCCCTCTGCATCCAGCGGCTCATTCGCCTGTGCTACATGATAATTATCCTCTTCATCCGCAGTCATATATACAACCTCGTCTGTTACACGCGGGTTGGACGGATCGGACTTGTCAATTTTTCTATATGGAGCTTCCACAAATCCGTATTCATTGATACGTGCATAGGAAGCAAGTGAGTTGATCAGACCAATGTTAGGTCCCTCAGGAGTCTCAATCGGGCACATTCTTCCATAGTGAGAATAGTGTACATCTCGAACCTCGAATCCGGCTCTGTCTCGGGAAAGACCGCCAGGTCCCAATGCAGAAAGACGTCTCTTATGAGTCAGCTCACCAAGAGGGTTGTTCTGATCCATGAACTGTGACAGCTGAGAAGAACCAAAGAACTCCTTCACTGCTGCAGTTACCGGTTTTATATTAATCAGAGACTGAGGAGAAATTCCCTCAATGTCCTGTGTTGTCATTCTTTCACGAACCACACGCTCCAGTCTGGAAAGACCGATTCTGTACTGATTCTGAAGCAGCTCGCCTACGGAACGGATACGTCTGTTGCCCAAATGGTCAATATCATCATCGTTTCCAAGGCCATATTCCAGATGCATATTGTAGTTGATGGAAGCAAGAATATCTTCTTTTGTAATATGCTTTGGAATCAAATCATGGATATCTCTCTTAATCGCTGCCTTGATATCTTCGAGATTATCATTTTCTTCCAGAATAGTTTTGAGTACTGGATAATATACTAATTCTGTAACACCAACTTCTTTCGGATCTACATCCACATAGCTGGTCAGATCCACCATCATGCTGGACAGAACTTTTACTTTGCGCTCTTCTGTCTGCATCCAGACATATGGTACTGCTGCATTCTGGATCTTATCTGCCAGTTCACGGTCCACAACGGTTCCTTCCTCTGCCAGAATCTCTCCTGTTTCAGCATCTACCACATCCTCAGCCAAAGCAAAACCTGTGATTCGGTTGCGCAGCATTAACTTCTTATTAAATTTGTAACGACCTACTTTTGCCAGATCATATCTTCTCGGATCAAAGAACATGCTCATGATCAGGCTTTCCGCACTGTCCACTGCCAAAGGCTCACCCGGACGGATCTTCTTATATAATTCCAGAAGACCTTCCTGGTAGTTTGTGGATGTATCCTTGCCGAAGCTAGCCAGAATCTTTGGTTCTTCGCCAAAAAGATCAATGATCTCCTGGTTACTTCCATATCCAAGGGCACGAATTAATACTGTGATCGGCACTTTTCTTGTTCTGTCCACACGAACATAAAATACGTCGTTTGAATCCGTCTCATACTCCAGCCATGCACCTCTGTTCGGGATTACGGTAGAGGAGTACAGTTTTTTACCTAATTTATCGTGCGCAATTGCATAATAGATTCCAGGGGAACGCACAAGCTGACTTACGATAACACGCTCCGCACCGTTAATTACGAAGGTACCTGTTGCAGTCATCAACGGCAGGTCTCCCATGAAAATCTCATGTTCATTGATTTCGTCATTTTCTTTGTTGATCAGCCTTACTTTCACCTTTAAAGGTGCTGCATAAGTAGCATCTCTTTCTTTACACTCCTCGATGGAATATTTTACATCGTCTTCGCATAATTTAAAATCGATGAATTCAAGGCTGAGTTTTCCGCTGTAGTCGGTAATTGGAGAAATATCATCGAATACTTCATTCAGACCTTCATCCAGGAACCACTGATAGGAATCCTTCTGAACCTCTATAAGGTTGGGCATTTCCAGAACTTCCTTTTGTCTCTGGTAGCTCATTCGCATGCTTTTTCCGGTTTTTACAGAACGTATTCTGTTTTTTTCCATTGACGTTTCACCCCTGTTTTCTATAATATTTATTATAACAAGCCTACAGAAAAGCCTGTAGGCACACCTTGCCATAATAGTGCATTTTTAACTGTAGCATACTTAATTCCTGGTGTCAACAACTTTTTTACTTTTTTTCTTCAAAAAATTTCTTCCTATTATATAGGATTTTCACGAAAAAAGGGAACATTCCTGTCGGAACGTTCCCTTTTTATTTCGCTTAAAAAATTATTTAAGGTTAACTTTTGCACCCTCAGCCTCAAGTTTAGCTTTGATGTCCTCAGCCTCAGCTTTGGAAGCGCCCTCTTTCATTACCTTAGGAGCTCCGTCAACTAATGCTTTTGCTTCTTTTAAGCCTAAGCCAGTTACTTCACGAACAACTTTGATAACTTTAACTTTGTTTGGTCCAACTTCTGCTAACTCTACGTCGAACTCATCTTTCTCTTCTGCTGCTGCTGCGTCTCCAGCTGCTGCTGCAACTACAACACCTGCTGCTGCAGATACGCCAAACTCTTCCTCACAAGCTTTTACTAAATCATTTAACTCTAAAACTGTCAGCTCTTTGATAGCTTCAATAAATTCTGCTGTTGTCAATTTTGCCATTTTATTTTCCTCCATTATTATTTAATATAGTTTTTAATTATTCTGCTGCTGCCTGCTCTCCACCCTGCTGTTCAGCAATCTGGTTAAGAACACGAGCAAAGTTGGTAATTGGTGACTGCATAGATCCAAGTAATCTTCCAAGAAGTTCTTCTCTTGAAGGAATTGCAGAGATTGCCTGAATTCCTGCCTGATCATTGTAGTTACCCTCTACAACACCTGCAACCATTTCCAGTTTTGGATTTTTCTTAGCAAATTTTGCCAGAATTCTTGCAGGAGCTGTTGCATCGTCTTTAGAGACTGCAATAGCATTTGTTCCGTGCAGATGTTCTTTTAAACATTCGCAATCTGTTCCTGTAAATGCAAAGTTCATCATCGTGTTTTTGTATACTTTGTATACAACTCCAGCTTCTCTTAACTCTTTACGAAGAGCTGTATCTTCTTCTACTGTTAAGCCGCTGTAGTTAACCAGCACTACGCACTGTGCGTCTTTGATGTTTTCTGCAATTTCCTGGACGATTGGCTGTTTCAGTTCAACTTTTGCCATGAACGGTGCACCTCCTATTTTATTTTGTGTACACGCTTCCGAGTTTTGCAAAGGACCTTGCCGCTTTCGCAACAGGTTCCTCAATATAAAAAAACAGACCCATTGCCAAAACAAAGGATCCGATAACATTCTTGTCGTATAAGAATAATCTCTCCTCGGTGGGTGAATCTCTCTTTATGCCTTACGGCACCCACTGTCTTCGGCGTGATACTGGTGTATTATAGCATTGACACACAAATATGTCAATAGATATTTTTTATTTTTCAAAAACGGCCTGTCTGTACAAAACAGACAGGCCAAATGGTTTTTATTAAACCAATTTTAATGGATTGATTTTTACACCAGGTCCCATTGTAGGAGCAACTGTAACACTCTTTAAGAAAGTTCCCTTTAATGAGCTTGGTTTTGCTTTATTAATTGCCTCCATCAGCGTCTGGAAGTTGTCGCTTAACTGCTCTTCTGTGAAAGAAGCTTTTCCGATCGGCACGTGAATAATGTTTGTTTTATCAAGACGATACTCTACTTTACCAGCTTTGATATCGTTGATTGCTTTTGTTACGTCCATAGTAACTGTACCGGATTTTGGGTTTGGCATTAAGCCTTTTGGTCCAAGTACACGACCAAGACGACCAACAATACCCATCATATCTGGTGTAGCAACAACTACATCAAAGTCTAACCATCCTTCGTTCTGAATCTTTGGAATCAGCTCGTCTCCGCCAACGAAATCTGCACCTGCTGCCTCAGCCTCTGCAGCTTTTGCGTCCTTTGCGAATACTAATACGCGAACTGTTTTACCTGTACCATGTGGCAGAACTACTGCACCACGGATCTGCTGATCTGCGTGACGTCCGTCACATCCTGTTCTTACATGAGCCTCGATTGTCTCATCGAACTTTGCTACTGCTACGGATTTTACAACACTGATTGCTTCAGCAGGGTCATATAATTTTGTACGATCAACGGTCTTTGCAACCTCTAAATATTTCTTTCCTCGCTTCATAATCCTACTCCTCCACTGTAATTCCCATACTTCTTGCAGTACCAGCGATCATGCTCATAGCTGCTTCCAGGGAACCTGCATTTAAGTCTTTCATTTTCAGCTCAGCGATTTCCTGAACCTGAGCTTTTGTTACGCTGCCTACTTTTGTTTTGTTTGGAACGCCGGAACCAGATTTGATGTTTGCGGCTTTCTTTAACAGCACTGCAGCTGGCGGAGTTTTTGTGATGAAGCTGAAGCTTCTGTCAGCATAAACAGTGATAACTACAGGAATGATCATATCTCCCTGATCAGCTGTTTTTGCATTAAACTCTTTTGTAAACTGAACGATATTTACACCATGCTGACCAAGAGCTGGTCCAACTGGTGGTGCTGGTGTTGCTTTACCAGCAGGAATCTGTAACTTGATATAACCTACTACTTTCTTTGCCATTTTAGGCACCTCCTTGTGGTATTTGCGGGGGCTATCCCTCCCACATTCATTAAACTATACATTTTACTTTTCATTTCAGATGTTATAATTTCTTTACATCTGCGAAACCAATTTCAACCGGTGTTTCCCGGCCGAACAATTCAACACTGATCGTAACAACCTGTTTTGCCATGTTGATATTCTGGATCACTCCAGCCATGTTTGCCCATGGACCGGCCATAACCTCAACGGTATCGCCTTCCTCAAAATTAACATCGACTTTTTTGCTGACCAGCTGAATTCCCAGGGCTTTCATTTCCTGTTCCGTAAGCGGTACCGGCTTGGATCCCGGACCAACGAAACCAGTCACACCTCTGGTGTTCCGAACTACATACCAGGTATCATCATTCATAATCATATACAGCAGAACATATCCCGGAAACAGTTTTTTCTGGACAACTTTCTCAGCGCCATTTTTCATTTCCACAACATCCTGCAAAGGTACGCAGACCTCCAGAATCTGATCCTCCAAATGTCTGTTTTCGATTGTCTTCTCAATATTAGCTTTTACTTTGTTCTCATATCCCGAATAGGTATGAGCGACATACCATTTTGCTTCTTCTGACATACAATCACCTTTGTCCTTACTTCATTAAAAGATTAATTCCTTCCAAAATACCTGCATCCAGCACAGAAATCAGAACCGCCAGTATAGCAGTAATCACTACTACAGCAACCGTCTGCTTCACCAGATCCTTGCGGTCTGTCCAGACAATCTTTTTAAATTCTGATTGAAGTCCCTGAAACCATGATTTCTTCTGGGTCTTACCAGACTTTGTCTTTTCTGCCATACTACTACCTCGCACGTGACAAATTACTTAGTTTCTTTGTGCAGTGTATGTGTTCTACAGAATTTACAATACTTCTTTGTCTCAAGACGTTCCGGATGGTTTTTCTTTTCCTTAGTCGTATTGTAGTTACGCTGTTTACACTCTGTACATGCCAATGTGATTCTTACGCGCACAACTTCCACCTCCACTGTTATTGTTTTTTCCTTACAGTCTCGTTATACCCTACAATCTGCATTGTATTTTAGGCATAAAAAAAAGACCTACTTCCATGTCGCTTGTGTATTGTAACATGATACGACATGGAAGTCAAGTCTATTTCCTTTTAAAAATAACAAGCTTACTGAACAAAAAGTTCAGCACAATGACCAGAGCATTCGAAATCATTTTCATCATAATATCATGAAAGCCCAGCAGATCCACCGACACATACATGATCGCCACATCCATCGCTCCTGTCGTGATCCTGCAGGTCGCAAACGTCACGATCTCATAAATGACTTCCTTCGCTGTCCACGCTCTGCTCTCAAAAACCCATATCTTATTTGTGATATATGCCGCAGCTACCGCCGCAGTCCAGGCTGTGACATTCGCCGAAACCGTACCCATGCCAAGCCCCCTTGCACATAATGTATACGCGGCAATGTTAATGATCGTGGTGCACACTCCGAAAAACACATACAGCACAAAGCTTCTGTACCTATTATACAATTTCAACATCTTTTGAATCAGCACCGCAGTCTCATCCCTCATTCAGCTCATAAATTCCTCATAAGCA